>NZ_DATAGQ010000083.1:0-15942 GCF_036263595.1 Geminicoccus sp.
TTCCTCCTTCCCGACGGCATCGTATGCCTTCTGCTCAAGAAGTTCACCGGACTGCCCTACGCGATCACGGCGCACGGCTCGGACGTGCCGGGCTACAACCCGCACCGGTTCAAGTTGCTGCACCTGCTGCTCAAGCCGGCCTGGCGGGTCGTGGCCCGCAACGCCAGCGTGATTGTCTGCCCGAGTGCTGTCATCCAGGACCTGGTACGGACCGAATGCCCGGCCGCCAGGACGAAGGTGATCCCCAACGGGATCGATCCCGGCCGCTTCACCCCGGATCGTCCCAAGAAGCCGCGCATCCTGGCCGTGTCCCGAATCGTCGAGCGCAAAGGGGTCCAGTACCTGATCGAGGCACTGGCAGGCCTGGACCAGCCGTTCGAACTGCATGTGGTCGGCGACGGTCCCTACCTGCCGACCCTGCGCGAACTGGCGGCACAGCGACAGGTCGACGTGGTGTTCCACGGTGCGCTGCCCAACGACAGCCAGGAACTCAAGGACCTCTACGAGACCTCGCGGATCTTCGCCTTTGTCTCGACCATGGAGAACTTCCCGCTGGTCCTGCTCGAGGCGATGACGGCAGGCTGCGCCATCGTGACGACCTCGGGAACGGGCTGCGCCGAGGCAGTGGGCAACGACGCTGTCCTGGTCCCGCCCGCCGACGTGGAAGCCACGCGCCAAGCACTCGTCCAGCTGATGGAGGACCGCGATCTTTGCGCTGCGCTCGGCCGGAATGCGCGGGCCAGGGTGGAAGAGCGCTATTCCTGGGACATCGTGGTCCGCCAGTACGT
This sequence comes from Geminicoccus sp., assembly GCF_036263595.1. Taxonomy (NCBI): domain Bacteria; kingdom Pseudomonadati; phylum Pseudomonadota; class Alphaproteobacteria; order Geminicoccales; family Geminicoccaceae; genus Geminicoccus; species Geminicoccus sp. The sequence goes on from NZ_DATAGQ010000083.1 coordinate 789, forward strand.
CGATGTGCTGGAAGGAAGCTTCGAGGTTGATCCGGCAACAGTGGCATCACTTACAAGCGACCGGATCAATGCCGGACCCATCTGCCCTACGCTCGGGGGTCGCCCCGACCCCGAGACGGCCATGCGCGTCAAAAGCTGACCTCTGCCCGGAAACAGATCGTGCTGCCGAACTTGTTCGTCATCGGGGCTGCCAAGGCAGGAACCACGTCCCTGCATCATTATCTCGGGCAGCATCCCGGCATTTTCATGTCGCCCGTGAAGGAGCCGAACTTCTTCGCGTTCTCCCAGAGCGTCCCGCACTTTGCCGGACCGGACGAGAGCGGCCGTCCCTTCTTCCAGCAGGACCGGCTGCGGCGGGAAAAGTATGCCTACTCGATCATGGACCGGGCCGAATACGAACGGTTGTTCGTGCAGGGGAAGGACAAGGCATATCGGGGTGAATCCTCGGCTGCCTACCTTTATTTTCCGGGATCGGCTGAGCGTATCCGGGCTTTGGTGCCCGAAGCCCGGATCATCGCGGTTCTCCGCCAGCCCGTGGAGCGGGGCTACTCCAAGTACCAGCAGATGCGGCGTGACCTCGCGGAGCCGCTTGGCAGCTTTGCCGAGGCCGTGAAAGCCGAGCCGGCACGAAAGGAGGCGGGCTGGGCACCGACTTGGCTCTATCTCGACCGCGGCTGGTACGGGCGCCAGCTGGCACCGTATTTTGCGAACTTTCCGCGGCACCAAGTCCATGTCGTTCTCTACGAGGATCTTCGCCGGGACCCGGCTGCTTGCCTGCATGAGATCTTCACATTCCTGCAGCTCGATCCTGATGTCCCCGTGGATATGCGTGAGCAGCACAACGTTTCGGCCGTCACGCAGGTGCCTCGGTTCGGCCTCATCTATCAGATGGCGGTCCGGCCGTTCCTGAACTCGGCACGCCTGCAGAGCCTGATCCCTGAGGCGCTCGTCGCCAGGATCAGACCGCTGGCGCGCCGCTTTCTCCTCAAGCAGTCGGCGCCCGTGCAGCTGGAAGGCCTGTCGCCTGAGTTGAAGGCGCAGCTGACGGCAATGTTCAGCGACGACATTGTGCAGCTGCAAGAGCTGATCGGTCGTGATCTGTCGCATTGGGTCCCGCCGCGTGCGTCCAATGAGGGACATGGCGTACGGCTGGACCAATCGGACCATCTGGCCGAGAATAGATCATAGGGCATCGAAGGATCGTAGATGGGCCGTGGGCTGAAAGCCTTCCTGGGCATTGCCTTCAGCCTCGTCCTACTCGGCCTGCTGATCTGGTGGCAGCCGATGGACGAGTACCTGGCGGTCTGGCAGCAGGCGACGCTCTGGCCCATCGCGGTCGTGTTCCTGCTGACGATACCGATGGTGATGCTGCGCGCCCGACAGACCCAGTCTCTGGCGCGCCTGCAGGGAATGCAGGTCGGCTTCGGGCCGCTCGTCGGATTGCAGCTCGCAACGACGTTCTATGGCCTGTTCGTCCCCGGGGTCGTGGCCGTGGGCGTGCTGCGCTGGTACAGGCTGGCCAAGCTCGGTGGCGATCCCAAGGCCACCATGGCGCTCGTCGTGTTTTCACGCCTCCTCGAGATCGAGATGGCGCTCCTGCTGGGCCTGATCTTCTGGATGCTCGACCCGCTGGCACCCGGCAGCCCAGGGCTGCCGATTACATTCTTCCTCATCTGGGCGGTGACTGCCCTGACCCGGTTCGCCGCCTTCCACCCCTGGACCGCCAACCGCCTGGAAGGCCTGATTGTCGCCTATTGGCCGGCTCAGCGGCTGGGCGGGATCCGCTCCCGCCTGATCGGCCTGCTGGGTGTGACGGCACGCTACGGCACCCTGACCGGTCGCGCCTGGGCGACGCTCCTTACCAACGTACTGGCCAGCAATGCGCTGGGCCTCCTGTCGGCCAGCCTGGCTGCCATGGCAGTGGGCATGGAAGTCAGCCTGATCACGCTCGGCTGGGCCAGGGCAATACTCGCTCTGGCCCTCCTCCTTCCGATCACCTGGGCTGGCATCGGCCTTCGTGAGGCAACGCTGGCGGGAGCACTCGTAGCGGCTGGCCAGCCTGCGGCTGCTTCCGTGGCGCTGGGCTTGTTGCTGAGCCTTCGTGTAGTGCTGGAGGCCGCGGCCGGCGGCCTCGTCGAACTGCACGCCTGGCTTTCCCCTTCACCGCAGCAGAGATCGAACCCATGAGGATTTGTCTGATCTCCACGGAGATCTTCGCCTGGGGCAAGCATGGAGGATTCGGTCGTGCGACGCGCATGATCGGCGGGGAGCTGGTCAAGCGCGGGGTCGAAGTGTTTGCCGTCGTGCCGCAGCGGCCGGGCCAGCAGGCCGTGGAGAAGCTGGACGGTATCACCGTGTTGGGCTTCCACGGCCACGAGATCAAGCGGCTCCACCAGCTCTTCAAGGAGGTGGACGCCGACATCTACCATTCCTGCGAGATCTCGCTCGGCACGCTGTTCGCGCAGTGGGCGATGCCGCATCGCCGGCACATGATTACCTTCCGTGACCCGCGCAACTTCACCGACTGGGTGCTGGAATTCGCGCGGCCCTCGCTCAGCCGCCTGCAGGTGGTCGGCAACTACGTGTTCGAGAGCAGCCCGCCGCTGCGCCGCGCAGTGCGCAATGCAGATGCGCTCTACACGATCGCGCATTGGCTGGTACCGAAGGTGGAGGACATGTACCGCCCCTGCCCGAAGCCGCGCTTTCTGCCCACCCCTGTGCCGATTCCACCGGAGCCGGTGAAGGCGGAGCAGCCCACGGTCTGCTATGTGGCGAGGCTCGACCGCCGCAAGCGCCCGCATCTGTTCTTCGACCTGGCGCCCAAGTTCCCCCATGTCCGCTTCAAGATCATGGGCAAGTCGCGCGACAAGGCCTACGAGACCTGGCTGCGGGACACCTACGGCAAGCTGCCCAACGTCGAATTCCTGGGCATGGTCGACCAGTTCGCGTCCGACACCCATGGCAAGACACTGGGCGAGAGCTGGATCATGGTGAACACGGCCACCCGCGAGGCAATGCCAAACTCGTTCCTGGAAGCGGCCTCCTACGGCTGCGCCATCATGAGTTATGTCGACCCGGACGACTTCGCCTCCAAGTTCGGCTATCATGCGGCTAAGGACGACTTCACCGAAGGGCTGGCCTGGCTCCTGGAGAACAATCGCTGGCGGGAGCGCGGCGCACTTGCGCGGCAGCACGTGACCGAGGTGTTCCGGGTGGAGCGAGCGATGGACCTCCACATGGAGGCCTATGGCGCTCTGCTCAGCAACGGCCCGGCACGCCGACGCGGGGTGAAGGACGCATCGGTGCCGGAAGCGCGGGCGACCTGAAGCCCCAGGGGCGGCGATGTCAGGCATACCGGCGATGAAGGTACCGGCCTGACCGGCAGCAATCGGCTCCGACGGTGCGACGGCCGAGATCTGCCCAAAGATCACTGAACTGCCTGCGCAGGCCGAAGGCTGCCGGATGACGGGCTGACCGCGTGGGAGAAGATCGACCGATCAGAGAGGAAGCGATCATGGGTGGCGTGCGTCGGGCTGTCGTGGGTTTCGTGCTGCTGGCCTTGACCGGCTGCGCCTCGACAGACGTGCAGCCGCCCGATCCCCTGTCATCGTGGAACCAGACCGCGACCAGGAACACGATCGTCGGGTTCGTGGAGGACGTGACGCGCGAGGGAAGCCCGCGCTACGTGCCGCCGGACGAGCGGATTGCGACGTTCGACAATGACGGGACGCTCTGGGCGGAGCAGCCGATCTATTTCGAGATCCTGTTCGCGATGGACCGGATCCGGGAAATGGTCCCGGAACATCCGGAATGGCGGACGACCGAGCCGTTCGCCTCGGCGCTGTCGGGCGATCCGGCAAGGGTCGCAATGCTGCCGCAGCCGCAGCTGTTCGAGCTGATCCTGGCGACCCATGCCGGGATGACCGAGACTGCATTCGAGCAGGTGGCGGACCAATGGTTCGCGACGGCGCGGCACCCGCGCCTGAACCGGCCCTTCCAGACGCTCGTCTATCAGCCCCAGCTGGAGCTGCTGCGCTACCTGCGCGCCAACGGGTTCAAAACCTTCATCGTCTCGGGCGGCGAGGTCGACTTCATGCGGGCGTTCGCGCCGGAGGCCTACGAGATCCCGCCCGAGCAGATCAAGGGCACGACCGTCGAGTTCTCGTTCACCGAAGTGGACGGGCAGCCGGTCCTGACACGGATGCCGGCGATCGACATCAACGGCGACCACACGGGCAAGCCGATCAACATCCATCTCGGGATTGGACGGAAGCCGATCCTGGCGTTCGGCAACTCCGACGGGGACATGGAGATGTTGGAGTACACGGACAGCGGATCCGGACCGCGGCTGATGCTGCTCCTGCATCACGACGACGCGCAGCGCGAGTTCGCCTATGACCGGCAGTCCCATGTCGGCCGGCTCGACAAGGCGTGGGACATGGCCAAGCAGCGCGGCTGGATCGTGGTCAGCATGAAGAACGACTTCGCCACGATCTTTCCCAGCGAGGCGGCGAACGACAACTGAGCTGGCTCAAAAGTCCGGGATGTTCTCGCGAAACACGGCCTGCATGCGGACCATGTAGTTGGTGAAGCCGTTCTCGCCATCCGCGGCGGCGACGAGGCGCAGGATGGCCTCGCGGGCTTCCACGCGCGGGTTCTGGTCGATGGCCGCGTCCATCGTGCCGGACAGGAGGAAGCGGCGGGTGAACTCGGTGACCTCGTGGCCGATGAAGATCACCTCGCGAGCCCGGCCGGCCTCCTCCAGGGCACGTGCGATGCCCCGGTTGCCGGCGCCGATATTGTAGATGCCGGCCAGGTCGGGGATGCGGCGGAGAAGCTCGGTGGCGTCGCGGTAGGTGCGCTCAAAGTCGTCGCGGCTCTCGGCGCGGTCGACGATCTCCAGCTGCGGGAACTCCTCGGCCAGGATGTGCCGAAAGCCCATCTCCCGCTCCTCGTGGCCACGATAGGCGAGCGAGCCTGCGAACAGCGCGACCTTCGCGGGCTGCTTGCCGTGGAGGCGGCCCAGCAGGTAGCCGGCCAGACGTCCGGCGGCACGGTTGTCGATGCCGACATAGCCCACGCGCGGCACATGGCTGATGTCGGAGACGAGGGTCACGACCGGCACGTCGGCGACGCTCAAGGCGCGGACCGCCTCGCGCACGGCAGGATGATCCAGGCCGATCAAGGCGACGCCTTTGCTGGTGGAAGCGAGTTCCTCCAGCTTGCCGGCCAGCGCCTCGGGATCGAAGCCGTCGATCCGGTGGACGCGCACATCCGCCGAAACGTGCCGCGCGCCCGCGTCCTCGATCAGGCTGGCCAGGTTGTTCATGAAGGTGTTGGGGCCGCCCGGCAGCACGAAGTCGAGCTGGAGCTGCCCGGCAGGTGCCTCGCGCAGCGGGCTGCCATTGTCGGTGGACACGTAGCCCAGCTGGCGCGCCGCGTTCATCACCCGCTCGCGAGTGCGCAGGCGCACGCCCTGCCGGTTGTGCAGCACCCGGTCGGCCGTCGCGGTCGACACGCCCGCCTCACGCGCCACGTCGGCCAGGGTCGCGAAGCGGAGGGTCGTCGCCAAGGCATTCTCCGGACTGCATCACGAACGCATCAAAACACATCATTCCGTTCCTGACTAGCGCGGATATCGCGCTCATACCAGGTCGATCCATGGATGAACTCCATGGATTACCACTCTTTTGATGAGTTCTGAGGTAATGCATCAAGAACGAGGTTGACAGGAAAGCCTGACCGCATCATTCCGCAGATGGACAGGGGCGCGGTTCGAACGCTTCGAGGGAGGTGCACATGCCCGATTCGATGGGCTTCCGGCCGGACGTGGAGGTCCGCAGCCGTGACTATACGATCGGCGCCATCGGGGCCGGGATGATCATGGCGGAGTGCCATCTGGCGGCCTACCAGCAGGCAGGCTTCAAGGTGGGCGCCATCGCCTCGCGGACCAGGAAGCATGCCGCGGAGGTTGCCGAGCGCTGGGGTATTGCGACCGTCCACGACACGCCCGAGGCGCTGATCGAGGATCCCTCGATCCAGGTGCTGGACCTGGCGTTTCCGCCGGACCAGCAGCCGGCACTGATCCGCCACGCGCTGAAGCAGCCGCACATCAAGGGCATCCTGGCGCAAAAGCCGCTGGCGCTATCGCTGGAGGAGGCGCGCAAGCTGCGCGACGAGGCCGAGGCTGCGGGCAAGGTGCTCTCAGTCAACCAGAACATGCGCTACGACCAGTCGATGCGCGTGCTCAAGGAGATCCTGGAGCGGGGCGACCTCGGCACGCTCGTCATCGCGACGATCGAGATGCGCGCGATCCCGCACTGGCAGACCTTCTTGCAGGACTACGACCGGCTGACGCTCTCCAACATGAGCGTGCACCACCTGGACGTGCTGCGCTTCCTGTTCGGTGACCCCAGCGAGATCTACACGGCGGCCCGCCAGGACCCGCGTACGACCTTCCAGCACCAGGACGGCATCACGATCTCGACGTTGAAGTTCCCGTCCGGCGTGATCGCGATGTCGATGGAGGACGTCTGGTCGGGCCCGCGCGAGGAAGGGTTCGACAGCGACATCTACATCAAGTGGCGAGTCGAGGGCACAGACGGGGTGGCGCAGGGTACCATCGGCTGGCCCACCGGCAGCCCGTCCACGCTCCGCTATGCCTCCAAGCGCACGACCGGCGGCAAGTGGGTCGAGCCCAGCTGGGACACGCACTGGTTCCCGCATGCCTTCATCGGCGTGATGGAGCAGCTGCAGCACGCGCTCGCGAGCGGCACCGCACCGGCGCTGTCGGTGGCCGACAACGTGAAGACCATGGCGCTGGTCGAGGCGGGCTACCGGTCGATGGCCGAGAGCCGCGCCGTCAAGCTCGCCGAGATCGAGATCTGAGCGAATAGACAGGGAGGACTGACCACCATGATGCAGACCGGCATTTTCACCGGCTACTTCCCCTACGGCCTCGAAGAGACCGCCAAGAAGATCCGGGCCCTGGACTTCAACACGGTCCAGCTCGACATGCACTTCAAGGACATCGACGTTTCCGCCGGGCAGATCACCAAGGAGAAGTGCGTCCGGATCCGCGAGACCTTCCGCGACCACAACCTGCCGATCTCCTGCATCTCCGGCTACACCAACATCATCCATCCGGACCTGGCCGAGCGGGAGCGGCGCGTCGGCTATCTCAAGGAGATCATCCGCCACGCGCAGTACCTGGGCACGCCCTACGTCATCTCGGAAACCGGCACCTACAATACCGAGAGCGACTGGGTGCACGACCCCAAGAACAAGACCGAGGAAGGCTTCGAGGTCTGCGCGAAGGTCATCAAGGACCTGGCCCAGCACGCCTACGACCATGGCGCAGTGTTCCTGCTCGAAACTTATGTGAACAACGTGGTGGGCTCGGTCGAGGAGACCGTGCGGATGTTCGCGACGGTCGACCATCCCGGCCTGGGCCTCTTGATGGACCCGACCAACTATTTCGAGACGCACAACATCGACGACATGGACAAGATCCTGAACCAGGTCTTCGACACGCTGTCGGACAAGATCAGGATCGGCCACGCCAAGGACGTGAAGCGCTCGGGCGACGACAAGTCGGAGAAGCATGCCGACATCGGCGACGAGGACGCGCTGGAATCGCACACCTTCCGCGGCGTCGGCGAGATCGAGCTGCCGGCACCGGGCCTGGGCTCGCTGAACTACGACCTGTACCTCAAGCGCCTGGCCCAGAAGCACCCGAACATCCCGATGATCATCGAGCACCTGAGCGAGGACGACGTGCCGCGCGCCAAGAAGTTCCTGGACGGCAAGCTCCGGGCACTGGGTCTCTGAACTAGGTCGAGCCTCCGTCATGGCCGGGTCCGGCCCGGCCCTCCAGGCGCCGGGGGGAACCTGGATCGCCGGGTCGGGCCTGGCCATGACGGACAAGGAAGAAGTGCAGCCGTGGCCGACCAGCCCGGTCACGTCGAGGTAGCGAGGGTCATCATGGTTGCTTTGTACGGGCGGACGATGTCGCGGCGGGACGTGGCAGCCCATGCCGGGTCGCTGTCGCAGTTCGCTGGCGTGCGGCTGATGACGCTCGGCGACGGAGTGGAGCGCGGGGTCCGGATGCTGGAGTTCCGGACCGGGACGGGGTTGCGCTTCACCGTGCTGGTGGACCGGGCGCTGGACGTCGCGGATTGCGAGCTGAACGGCATGGCGATCGGCTGGCACTCGCCGACCGGCTTCCGTCATCCGGGCCTGCACGAGTACGAGGGCGAAGGCGGGCTGGCCTGGCTACGCTCCTTCTCCGGCCTGCTGGTGACCTGCGGCCTCGACCACATCCTGTTCATGGACGAGGAGCCGGCCGGCCACTTCGTCTATGGCCCGCGAAAGTCGGTCAGCCATTCGATCCATGGCCGTGTCAGCACCATTCCCGCACGCCTCACCGGCTATGGCGAGCAGTGGGACGGCGATGCGTGCACGCTCTGGTGCGAGGGCATCGTCCAGCAGGCGGCGGTGTTCGGCGAGGACCTGCACCTGATCCGCCGGATCGAGGCGATAGTCGGCACGAACGAGATCCGGATCCGGGACCGCGTGGTCAACCACGGCTTCTACCGGACGCCGCACATGTACTGCTACCACATCAACGTGGGCCATCCGGTGCTGGCGGAAGGCTCGCGCTACCTGGCGCCGATCACCGACGTGGTCTGGGCTGGCCATGCCGGCGAGAGCTACCGCAAGCAGCAGGTGGGCTACCGGACTCTGCCGGGGCCGAAAGAGAACTTCCACGAGCAGGTCTGGCAGCACGAGCTGGCGACTGGCCGTGACGGGCGGACGTCGGTGGCGCTGGTCAATGACGGCCTTGGCATCGGCTTCGAGGTCGACGTCGACAAGGAGCAGTTCCCCTGCATGTTCGAGTGGCAGAACCTGCAGGCCGGCCAATACGCGCTGGGGTTGGAGCCGTCGACCAACCACGTGCTGGGGCACGGGTACGCCCGCGAGAAGGGCGAGCTGATCTGGCTGGAGCATGGCCAGGAGCGTACCTACGACACGGTGCTGCGCGTGCTGGATGGCAAGGATGCGATCGCGGCGGCGGAGCAGCGGATCACGGGCCTCGCGGTGCAGCCGGCCGAGGATTATCCGGAGCCGTCCAACGAGCACCGGCCACTCAGGGGCCGCTCATGACGGGCAAGCTCACGGTCGCCGGCCGCAAGGTCCTCTATACCGGAGCCGCGGGCGGACTCGGCACCGAGACCACCCTCGCCTTCCTGGAAGCCGGGGCCACCGTGGTGGCAGTCGACAACAACCCGGACAAGGTCGCGCACCTGCAGGAAGTGTGCCGGCAGGCCGGCCACGAGCGGCTGGTCGTGCGTCGCTACGACTTGTCGGACCTGGCGGGGCTCCGTGCCGGCCTGGAGGCGACCTCGGCCGAGGTCGGTGGGTTCGACGTCGTGATCAACAATGCCGCGATCTACCCGTCCAAGCCGTTCGAGGAGTTCACAATTGAGGAGTTCCAGGCGGTTCAACGCGTCAACGTCGATGCCGGGATCGTCTGCGTGCAGGTGGCCCTGCCGCACATGCGCCAGCAGAGCTGGGGCAGGATCATCAACATCGCGAGCGTCACGCTGTCCGGCGGCTGGGCGCTGCTGGCTCCCTACGTGCAGTCGAAGGCGGCGCTGGTAGGATTGGCCCGGGCCTGGGCACGCGAGTTCGGGCCGTATGGGGTGACGGCCAATGCCATCGCCCCCGGCGCCTTCCCGACCGATGCCGAGAAGATCCATCCGGATCCTGAGGGCTACAACCGCTTCATTCTGGACCGACAGGCGGTGAAGCGGCGCGGCCATCCGCGCGACATCGCCAACGCGCTGCTGTTCCTGGCCGCCGAGGAGTCCGGGTTCATCACGGGCCAGACGCTCAACGTCGATGGCGGCTGGTGGATGGACTAGGCTGGTTCTCGTCGTCGTTCTCTCTCGCCTCTCGATCAAGGTCTGACGCCATGGGCATCCTTTCCGGCTATCGTGTTCTCGACTGCTCCATCGCCATGGCGGGGCCGTTCGCGGCGCAGCGGCTGGGCGACCTGGGTGCTGACGTGGTCAAGGTGGAGCCGGTCACCGGCGAATGGCAGCGCCACGTCGCGGCCGGCGGTGCGCGCGGCAACCGGGTGAACGTCTCCTTCCTGTCGCTCAACCGGAACAAGCGCTCGCTGGCGGTGGACCTGAAGTCGCCGGATGGCAAGGCGCTCCTGTTCGACCTGGTCAAGCAGGCGGACGTGTTCCTGCAGAACTACCGGCCGGGCGTGGCCAAGCGGCTGGGCGTGGACTATGAGAGCCTAGCCGCCATCAACCCGCGCCTCGTCTACGTGTCGATCTCGGGCTACGGCGAGGACGGACCGTACCTGAACCGGCCGGGTCAGGACCTCGTGCTGCAGGGCATGTCGGGGGCCATGCTGTCGGCGGGGCGCGAGGGCGAGGCGCCGACGCCGGCCGGGCAGTACCTGGTCGACGCGATCACCGCCTACAACGCGTTCGAGGGGGCGCTCGCTGCCCTTCTCCATCGGGAGCGCACCGGCGAGGGGCAGCTGGTCCAGGTCAACATGCTGGACGCGATCACCACCATCCAGATGCAGGAGCTCTCGGTCTTCACTGTCGCCGGCAAGCCGCAGAAGCGGTCGGCCGAGCCGCATGCGCATGTCTATATCCGGGCCCCCTATGGCGCGTTCGCGACGTCGGACGGTTTCATCATCGTGGCCTTCCCGAGCCTGAAGAATTTGGGCGAGGTGATTGGCGAGCCGTCCTTCCTGACGATGGACGACGAGACCGACACGTGGAACCGGCGCGACGAGATCTTCGCCAAGACCAGGGAGCGGCTGAAGACCAGGACCTCGGCGGAGTGGCTGGAACTCCTGCGGGCGGCCGACATCTGGTGCGGGCCGGTCTACGGCTATGCCGATCTCGTCGAGGATGCGCAGATCAAGCACAACGGTACCTTCGTCGAGTACGACCACCCGACCGAGGGCCACGTGAAGACGCCGGGCTTCCCGATCAGGTTCTCCAAGACGCCGTCCACGGTCGACCGAGGCGCGCCAATTGCGGGCCAGCACACCCGCGAGGTGCTCAAGGAAGCGGGCTTCGACGACGCCCGGATTGAGCAGCTGCTGGCGTCCGGCGCCATTGCCCAAGGCGAGGTCTGAGATGACTGAGGACGTCCGCTTCGAGGTCGACGGTGCAATCGCCGTCATCACGCTGAACCGCCCGCAGAAGCTGAACGCCGTCACGCCGGAGATGGCGGACGCGATCGTGGCGGCGGTCGAGGAGTGCAACGACAGCGACACGATCCGCTGCGTGATCGTGACTGGTGCCGGGCCAAAGGCGTTCTGCGCCGGCTCGGACATCAAGGAGCTCGACACCTACGAGACGCCCTGGGAGTTCCGCAACCGGCCGGACTACTGCGACGCCATCCGCCGCCTCCTGAAACCGACTATCGCGGCGGTGAACGGCTATGCGTTCGGGGGCGGTCTTGAAACCGCGATGAATTGCGACATCCGGATCGCTTCCGAGAACGCGCAGTTCGCCGCCCCTGAGATCAAGCTCGGCTGGATCGGCGGCGGCGGCATGGCGGCCTTCCTGGCGCACTCGATCGGCCCATCCAACGCCGCGCTCATGATCATGACGGGCGATCCGATCTCCGCTGGCCAGGCGCTGTCCTGGGGGCTGATCAGCGAGATCACGGCACCGGGGCGGCTGCTCGACCGGGCCAGGGAGATCGCGAAGGTCATCGCGAGCCGGGCGCCGATCGCGGCGGAGACGGCCAAGATCAACCTACGCGCCGCCTACGGGATGCCGCTCGAGAAGGCGATCGAGTACGAGCGCGACCTGCAGACGATCTGCTTCGCTACCGCAGACGCCGCGGAAGGGCGAGCCGCCTTCAAGGAGAAGCGGCAGCCGAACTTCCGGCGCAAGTGACCACCATGGCCGCTGCCGACGTCGTCCGCTTCGTCCGTACCCGGCGCGAAGCCACCGTGCTGCTCATGCTCGCGCTGGTGTTCGTCGGGCTGACGTTCGCCAGCGAGTATTTCTTCACTGCGCGCAACCTCGGCAACTTCACCCGGCAGATTTCGGTGGTCGGCATCGTGGCGCTCGGCCAGGCACTGGTGATCATCGCGGGTGGCATCGACCTGTCGGTCGGCTCGGTGATCGGGCTCTCGGCGGTGACGGCGGCGATGCTGTCGGCGGCAACGGGTCTGCCGGCGGTGGGGCTGGTCGGGGCCATCATGATCGGCATGGCGGTGGGTTTCCTGAATGGCCTGCTGGTCACGCGGCTTCGGATCAACCCGTTCATCACCACGCTCGGCACGCTCTCCGTGGCACGCGGGGCGGCGCTTCTCATCACCAACGGCAACCCGCAGCGCTTCGACAACTGGGCGGCCTGGCTGGGCTATGGCCGGATCGGCGACGTGCCGGTGCAGTTCATCCTGCTGGTCATCCTCACGGCCGTCGTCTGGTTCTTCGCCAACCGGACGCGGATCGGCCGCAACATCTATGCGTTCGGCAACAATGCCAGGGCGGCGCGGCTTGCTGGGATCAACATCGCGCGCACGCGGCTGCTCGTGTTCACCATCAGCGGCGGGCTGGCGGGCCTGGGCGGCCTCCTGCTGGGCGGGATGCTGACCAACGCCAACCCGAACCTGGGCCTTGGCTACGAGCTGGACGTGATCGCCGCGGTGATCCTGGGCGGCGTGGCGCTCTCGGGTGGGCGCGGCTCCATCGGCGGGGTGATCATCGGCGCGGCGCTGATGGGCCTGCTGCGCAACGCCTTCGTGCTGCTCAACGTGTCCGGCTACTGGCAGACCATCACGATCGGCCTGGTCGTGGTGGTCGCGGTGGGGGCGGACAGCCTGAACCGGCGCCAGGAGGACGACTGAGGCCGGTAGGGACGACGAGATCGGATCTGGGAGGAATGAAGATGCTCAACCGTCGTGGTTCGTGATGCTGACCGCTGCCGGTGCGATGGTGCCGCTGGCTGGCAGGCTGACGCTGGCCCAGGAGGCGGCGCTGCCGGAGAGTGCGAAGGCGATCGGAGCGACGGTCGTGGCCCAGGGTCCGGCGCCGGACCCGTTGCGCCTGGCGGTGCTGTCGTTCCAGGGCTCGTCCTTCTGGGAGGCGACCGACAAGGGCATCGCCGCGGCGACCGAGTACCTGGCGCCGTTGAACACGACGGTCGACTATATCCAGCTCGGCACGGCGCTGACGGCCGAGGTCGTCGTGGCCGGGCTCGATGGCGCGCTGACCAAGCAGTACGACGGCATCGCGCTGGTGCCGATCTTCGACGGCACGGTCGCCAAGATCGACGAGGCGCGGCGCGAGGACGTGCCGGTGATCGCCTTCATCGCCGATTCGGCCGAGCGGTCGCAGCGCAATGTCGGCATGGGCATGCTGGCCTACGATGCCGGCAAGAAGGCGGGCGAGTTCATCGCCAAGCAGACGGGCGGCCAGGGCAAGATCGCCGTCATCACCGGCTATCTGGGTGCCACCCAGCACGACGACCGGATGAACGGTGCCCTCGACCTCCTCAAGAAGGAGCATCCGCAGATCACGATCGTGGGTCCCTTCGAGTGCAAGGACGACGACGCGACGGCCTATTCCCAGGCGACCGACGCGATGACCTCGAACCCGGACCTTTCCATCATCTATGTCACGGCTGGCGGGTCCGAGGCGGCGGCCAAAGCCATCCGCGACGCAGGACAGACCGGCAAGGTTGGTGTCGTCGGCTACGACAACCTGCCGGAAAAGCAGCAGTACAAGGACGGCGGCGAGATCCTGGCGCTGATCGATCAGGCGCCGGCCAGGCAGTCGTTCGACGCGCTGGTCATGCTGCACAACATGCTGGCGTTCGACGCGACCTATCCGGGCGACGTGGCGATCGATTCGCCGATCGCCTTCGGCAAGCTCGCCAAGGCCTGAGCCATCCACGCCATGACCCCGCCCCTCCTGTCCGTCCAAGGTGTCGCGAAATCGTTCGACCGCAACCGCGTGCTGAACGACGTCAACCTGGAAGTCGGACGGGGCGAGGTCGTGGCGCTGCTCGGCGAGAACGGGGCCGGCAAGTCGACGCTGGTCAACATCGTCTCGGGCGCCCTTCAGCGCGACAGCGGTGTCGTCCGCTGGAACGGGCAGGAGGTCGTCTTCCGGGATACGGCCGAGGCGATCGCGGCCGGCATCATCCACATCCACCAGGAACTCTCGATCATCTCGTCCCTGAGCGTGATGGAGAACCTGTTCATCGGCACCTACGAGGCCGGGCGCTTCGGGGTGATCGACCGTAAGGCGCTGCGGACCAAGTCGGCAGCGCTGCTGGCCGAGGTGGGGGCCGGGCATATCGACCCGCGCATGGAGGCCGGGCGGCTGTCCACGGCCGAGCAGCAGATGGTGGAGATCGCCAAGGCGCTGGCGCGGGACGCGAAGCTGCTCGTGCTGGACGAGCCAACGGCCGCACTGACCCCGCACGAGGCGGAGGCGCTGTTTCGGGTCGTCCGGATGCTGCAGGAACGCGGCGTGGGCGTGATCTTCATCAGCCACCAGCTGGAGGAAGTGTTCGCCATCGCGGACCGGATCGTCGTGCTGCGGGACGGGACGGTGGTGAGCGACCTGCCGGTCAAGGAGGCCAGCCGGGAGCGGGTCATCGCCGACATGACCGGGCGGATCTTCCAGGGCTTCTCCCGCAACCACGAGGCGGCGCACGGCGACGTGGTGCTGGCCGTGGAGGACCTGGCGGACGGACGGCACGTCGGACCGGTCGGCTTCACGCTGAGGCGTGGCGAGATCCTGGGCGTGTTCGGGCTGGTGGGCTCCGGACGGACCGAGCTGATCGAGCTGATCGCAGGCGTGCGCAAGCCGGCGTCGGGGACGGTGCGACGCGAGGGCAAGGTGGCGCTGCCGGCCGATGCCAGGGCGGCCTGGGCCAGCGGCATCGCGATCCTGCCGGAAGGGCGCAGACCAACGGGATCCTGCCGGACCTGTCGGTGGAGGAGAACCTGACGGTGGCGCTCAGGCAGGGCGGGCCGCAGGTGCTGCAGCGCTCGGCCGAGCGCGGCGTGGCCGGCTCCTACAAGGAGAAGCTCGGCATCGTCCTGGCGGACCTGCGCCAGCCGATCCGCAGCCTGTCGGGCGGCAACCAG
>NZ_DATAGQ010000084.1:0-7702 GCF_036263595.1 Geminicoccus sp.
AAGGAGACCCTGTCGTCCTTCCTGCTCGATGACGGCGACATCATCGAGACCCTGGATGCGATGACCGCCAAGATCGAAGAGCTCAACAGCAAGTACGGTATCTGACCAGATGGCAGTGGGCAGCGCCGATCAGGCGATCCAAGTATCCACCCCAACCGCCAAGACGCGCCGCCGGGAGATGTCGGATACGCGCTTCGCGTTCATGATCGGCCTGCCCGTCCTAGCCTTCCTGTTGATCGTTGTGGCGTACCCACTGGGGTACTCGATCTATATGAGCCTTCATCAGATCGTGTTCTTCGGTGGGTACCGGGTTACCTTTGTCGGCTTCAAGAACTTCATCGATGTCTGGAGCGACAAGTCCTTCATCAACGCGATATGGGTCACGTTACGGTTTACCATCGAATCTGTGGTGCTGACCATGATCCTGGGGCTGCTTCTGGCCTCGATCATGAACCAGCAGATCCGCATGGCTGGTGTTGTGCGAACCCTCCTGTTCCTGCCCTGGTGCGTCTCGTCTTATGCGGCTGGCCTGATGTTCGGCCAGATGGTCAAGGGGCAGACCGGCATCTTCACAACGATCGCCTTCGCGTTCGGTGGAACGCAGGGTGTCGACCTGATGAGCCGGGCCACCGTGGTCGAGGTCCTGGCCGTCGCCAATGCCTGGCTGATGGCGCCGCTGGTGGCGTTCTTCATTCTCGCCAACATGAAGACGATCCCAAAGCGGCTTTATGATCTAGCGGCGATCGACCGGCTCACCAGTTGGGAGACCTTCCGCTACGTCACCCTGCCGCCGCTCCAATTCAGCCTGTTCGTGTTCTCGTCGATCACCACCGTACTCTCGATGAAGATGTTCGACATGATCCTGGTGATGACCAGCGGAGGTCCCGGGACGGCATCGGCGACACTGACCTATCAGATCTACAAGCGCAGCTTCAAGGATCTGAACCTTGGCTACGGTGCAGCCATGTCCTTCTATCTCCTGTTCTTCATCCTCGGCTCCACGTTCCTGATCTACCTCGTCTGGGGAAGAAGGGTTTCGCGTTGATGGCCAAGCGCTCGTTCTTCCTGTACCTGGCGATTGCGGTGGCGATCGTCTGGTCGCTGTTCCCGATCTACTGGTTCTGCCGGATGGCGTTCCTGACGCCCGACCAGATCCGCCTGTTCCCGCAGCCATTCCTGCCGGGCGTGTTCGAACTGGGTGCATTCTACAACATCTTCGGCTACGACTATACTTATGCGGCAGGCTTCAGCACTGGCGCATCCGGCCAGTCGAACCAAATCATCCGTGGTGTCTTCAACGGCCTGTTCATCAGTGGTGTCGTTACGGTCATCACGCTCATCATCGTGCTGCCGCTGGCCTACGTGTTCGCCCGCATGGATTTTCGGCACAAGGAGAAACTGCTGTTCGCGGTGCTGCTCTCCGTGGCGCTGCCGCCAGTCTCCACCCTGATCCCGTTCTATTCGATGTATGTGCAATTGGGCCTTACCGGCACCCGCTTCGGCCTCATCCTGGTGACTCTGACCATCACTGTGCCCTTCGTCGCTTGGATGCTGATCGGCTATTTCCGGAACGTTCCGCCGATCGAGCGGTTGGCACGGATCGACGGCTACAGCCGGATGAGCTGTTTCCTGACCTTGATCCTGCCGTTGTCGAAGAGCGGCATCGCGGTTGCGGCAGTCATCGCGTTCCTGTTCTCCTGGAACGAATACACCTACGCGCTCGTGCTGGTGAACGGTACTAGCGCCAACACGCTGCCACCGGCGATTTCGGGCTTCCTCGCTCAGTATCCCGAGCCTGGCAACCTGGCGGCGTCGATCATCGTCACGATCATCCCGCCGGCGCTGTTCGCCTTCTTCCTGCAGCGCCACGTCACCGAAATGAGCCTCGTCGATCCGGTCCGCTGATCACGGACGACCAGATAGGGGACCAGGAGAACCACGATGGCCAAGATCGATCTCGTCAAGCTCCGTAAGACCTTCGGTGCCTTTGTCGCTGTGCAGGGCCTGGACATGCAGATCGTGGACGGCGAGTTCCTGATCATGCTGGGCCCGTCGGGCTGCGGGAAGACTACCACGCTGAACATGATCGCCGGGCTCGAAGGCGCGAGTTCCGGGCACATCCTGTTCGACGGGGTGGATGTCACCGACGCGCCGCCGCACGAGCGCAACGTTGCGATGGTGTTCCAGTCCTCGCTGCTCTACCCGCATCTGACCGTGCGCCGGAACATCGAGACCAGCCTGCGTCACAGCAAGATCACGGATGCCGAGCGCAAGCGGAGGATCGCCGAAGCTGCCAGGATGCTGGAGATCGAGCCGTTCATGGACAAGCTGCCGGGGCATCTGTCCGGCGGGCAGCGCCAGCGCGTCGCGACGGCCAAGGCGATCGTGCGCGAGCCGTCCGTGTTCCTCCTGGATGAGCCGCTCTCGGCCCTGGATGCGGCCCTGCGCCTGTCGCTGCGCTCCGAACTGGTGAACCTTCAAAAGCGCCTGGGCACGACCACGGTGTTCGTGACGCATGATCAGGTAGAGGCCATGACGATGGGCGACCGGATCGCCGTCATCAATGGCGGCAGGCTGGAGCAGATCGGGACGCCCGACGAGATCTACAATGCCCCATCCACGGTGTTCGTGGCTGGCTTCCTGGGCTCTCCGCCGATGAACCTGCTCGAAGGCGAGGTCAGTGGCGGCTTCTTCCGGCGCGGGCAACTGGCGGTTCCCGTGACGGGTGCGGCCGGGAAAGTGACGCTTGGGGTGCGTCCGCAGGACGTGCTCGTCGTCGAGCCAGGCACGGCCGGCGCCATGCCGGTCACCGTCTTCGCCGTCGAGCATCTTGGCCGGGAATCGGTCCTGATCGCCGACGACGAGCACGGCGCCAAGGTCCGAGCCCTGGTGCCGCCCGGCTGGCATGCGAGGGTCGGGGAGCGGCTTGCCATCACGCCCGAGCCCGCCCGCTGCCTCCTGTTCGGTGCCGACGGCAACCGGATCCTCGAACCACTCGCCCGCGCCGCCTGATCCATTCTGACGGGTCCTGTTCCATGAACTTCGACGTCATCATCGTCGGTGCCGGTGCTGCCGGCGCTGTTCTGGCCGCTCGCTTGAGCGAGGACAAAGAGCGTAGGGTGTTGCTGCTGGAGGCGGGGCCGGATTTCCGCAGCGCCGAAGCCCCGCCGGAGATGCAGAGTCCGAATCCGTTCAACCTGCTGCTGCCCGAGCACTTCCAGAAGCGGTTCATGTATGCCGACCTGAAGTCGCGCCGCACCAAGCGGCAGGAGCATCGCATCTACTGGCGCGGCAAGGGCACCGGCGGCTCGACCGCCGTGAACGGCCAGATCGCCATCCGCGGCGTCCTGCATGCCTTCGACCGCTGGGCGGAGATGGGCTGCGAAGGCTGGTCCGGCAAAGCGGTGCTGCCGTTCTTCAACCGGCTGGAAGACGACCCGATCGAGGCCGAGCATCATGGCAAGGGCGGGCCGATCCCCATCTACCGGGCGCCCGTCGAACAATGGGGCAACATCGACAGGGCTCTGCGCGACGGTGCAATGGCGCTGGGCCATCCCTGGCACGACGACCTGAACGCGCCCGATGCCGATGGCGTCTGCACCTATGCGATCAACAACCGCAACGGCCGGCGCGTTTCGGTCAATGACGGCTACCTGGAGCCGGCGCGCGGCCGCCCGAACCTGACCATCGTCGGCGAGGCCAATGTCGACCGGGTGCTGCTCGACGGCAAGAAGGCCACCGGGGTCAGCGCCATCGTCAAGGGCGAGAAGCGGGACTTCCATGCGCCGCTGGTGATCCTGTCCGCTGGCGCCATCCATTCCCCGCCGATCCTGCAGCGCTCGGGCATCGGCCCGGCGGCTCTGCTGAAGCAGCACGGGATCGACGTCGTCGCCGACCTCCCCGTCGGCAAGGGCTTCTTCGACCACCCCTACTGCCGTTTCGAGCTCAAGCTGAAGCCGGAGTTCAAGGCGACCGACCCGGACGAGCGGCACACCAACTGCTGCGTGAAGATGAGCTCAAACCTGCCGGGCGGCTCGCCGCAGGACATCCTCTACGTCTCGATGAACCATGGCGGCATCGGCGTCGAAGTCGATTCGGCCCAGTTCGGCGAGGCGATGATCAATCTCATCCTGATGTGGGCGAACAGCCGCGGCACGGTCGAGATCGCGTCGGCCGATCCGTTCGTGCAGCCGATCGTCGAGGAGAACATGCTGGACGACGCGAGCGATCTGGCCCGCATGCGCGTCGCCTACCGCCATCTCGGCGAGATCGCGAAGCAGGATGCGGTCCAGCGGATCAGCAACGCCGTGATGCTCGCCGCTACGGACCTGCCGCTCTCCTGGCTCGACACGGCCACTGACGACCAGGTCGACGAGTTCCTGCTCGAACACTCCTCCGATGCCCAACACGGCACCGGCGGCTGCTGCATGGGACCGTCCGACTTCGACGACAGGAAGAGCGTGGTCGATCCGCACTGCCGCGTGCGCGGATTCACCGGGCTGCGCGTGATCGACGCCTCGATCATGCCCCTGGACTGCCAGGCCAACACCAACCTTTCCACCATCATGATCGGCGAGAAGATGGCCGACGAACTGCGCAAGGCATGATCACCGACGACGACGTCATCGAGCTACTGTCCGCCCTCGTCGCGATCCCTTCGGTCAATCCGGCCTTTCGCCAGCCGAACGATATGGACGAATGGTTCGGGGAGGAGGCGGTCGGCAAGGAGGTGGCGCGACGGCTTTCTGCCATGGGGCTTCAGCCGGAACTGGACGATGTCCTGCCCGGGCGGGCCAACGTCCTGGCGATGCTCAAGGGGCGCGGTGCCAGTGGCCGCAAGTTGATCCTCGAGTGCCACATGGACACCGTGCAGGTCAGCGGCATGAGCATCGAGCCGTTCACGCCGACCGTGCGCGATGGCCGCCTGTACGGCCGCGGTTCCGTCGACGACAAGGCCTGCATCGCGATGATGCTGCTGGCCCTGCGTGAGCTGGCGGCGGATCCACCGGCGATCGACGTCGAGTTTGTGGCGGCGGTCGACGAGGAATTCCAGTTCAAGGGCGTGCTCCACCATCTACGGCGTGCCCAAGGTGCCATCGGTGGAATCGCCGGCGAGCCGACGTCGCTGAAGGTCGTGACCGCCTGCAAGGGCTGCGTGCGCTGGACCATCGAGGTCCGAGGCAAGGCTGCCCACACCTCGCAGCCGCAGGAAGGCATCGACGCCATCGAGATCGCGACTGACCTGCTCGCCCATCTGCGCCTGACGCTGGGGGCGGAGCTGCGCACGCGCATGCATCCGCTGGTGGGCTCGCCAAGCCTGGTCTGCACCATGATCGAGGGCGGGCAGGGCCCCAACACGGTATCCGCCCGCTGCACCATGACGTTCGACCGCCGTACCTTGCCAGGCGAGACCGGCGAGGATGCCTGGCGCGAGATCGATGCTATCGTCCGCTCGTTCGCGGCTGGCCTGCCCGAGGGGGCAGCCATCACCATGCATCCGCCGTTCATCGATTCGATCTCGATGGATGTCGAACCGGGTGCTGCCATCACCGAGGCCATGCGTGCCGCCTGCCGCAAGCAGGGCCTGCCCGACGACATTATCGGCGTGCCCTATGGCTCGGATGCGACCAAGCTCACCACCGCCGGCATCCCGACCATCATCTTCGGGCCCGGCTCGATCGACCAGGCCCACACCGCCGACGAGTTCGTTCCGATCGCCGAGGTCGCGACCGCGGCCCGCATGCTGGTCGACGTCGTCCGGCAACTGGGCTGAAGAACCGCCATGAGCCTGGTCATCGGCCTCGACATCGGCACCACCTCGACGATCGGCATCCTGGTGGACCTGCCGGAAACCATCGTCGCGGTGACCAGCCGCCCGGTCACCTTCTCGGCGCGCCACCCCGGGTGGGCGGAGGAAGATCCGGAGGAATGGTGGGCGAATGCCTGCTCCATCCTCCAGGAGCTTTCGTCCCACGTCGTGGGCCGCACCTCGGACCTCAAGGGCATCTGCGTCACCGGCATGCTGCCGGCCGTCATCCTGCTGGACGAGGCGGGCCAAGTGTTGCGCCCGGCCATTCAGCAGAGTGACGCTCGCTGCAGCGCAGAGGTCGAGGAGGTGGCGGCCGAGGTGGACGAAGAGTGGTTCCTCCGCACCACCGGCAACGGCGTCAACCAGCAGATCGTGGCGACCAAGCTGCGCTGGATCGAGAAGCACGAGCCGGATGTCTTCCGGCGGATCGCTACCGTGTTCGGGTCCTACGACTACATCAATTGGCGGCTCACCGGCGAGCGGGTCGCCGAGCACAATTGGGCGCTTGAGGCCGGCTTCATCGACCTTGCGACCCATGCCATCGACGACCGGCTGGTGGCGCTCGCCCACGTGCCGCGTGACGCCGTCCCGCGCAAGTCGGTCCCACACGAGGTACTGGGCTCGATCGGACGAGCCGTGGCGGCCGCGACAGGGCTGCCTGAGGGCTTGCCGGTGTTCGGTGGGGCTGCCGATCACATGTGCTCTACCCTGGCCGCGGGAATCATCGCCAGGGGCGACGTCCTGCTGAAGTATGGCGGGTCGGCCGACATCATCATCGCAACCGACCTGCTCGTGCCCGATGCGCGGCTCTATACCGACTACCACCTGATCCCCGGCCTCTACGCACCCAATGGATGCATGGCCTCGGGCGGCTCCGGCCTGAACTGGCTGGTAACCGTGCTGGCCCATGAACGCCGGCAGGGGGAGACGTCCCATCAGGCCCTGGACCGGCTGGCGGCCGCTGTTCCGCCTGGCTCGGAGGGCTTGACCTGCCTGCCCTATTTCCTCGGCGAAAAGACACCGATCCACGACCCGCTGGCACGCGGGACGTTCACCGGGCTCAGCCTGAACCATGGTTCAGGCCATGTCTGGCGGTCAGCCCTGGAAGGTTTTGCGCTGGCGCAACTCCATCACGTCGAGGTTCTTCGCGAGATCGGGCATGCACCGACCCGCTTCTTCGCCTCCGACGGCGGCGCCAAGAGCCGGATCTGGATGCAAATCCAGGCGGACATCCTCCAAGCACCCATCCGGCTGCTGGAGAACCATCACGGCTCATGCGTGGGGGCGGCCTGGGTGGCCGCCGTGGGCGCCGCCCTCGGCGTCACCTGGCAGGACATCACCCGCCTGTGCGGGTGGGGCGAGCTCATCGAGCCCGACCCTGCCAACGCTCCGGCCTACCAAGAGGCGTATGGGAGCTACCGTTCCCTCTACCCAGCGTTGCGGCCGTTCTTCCACCGCCCGGCAATCATCCGTGGATGATCACCGGTCGCGCTGCGGGGCACCTCGTGGCGTGGCCATCACACTCGGCCCCGTATGCGGGATCCACGGTCGCCTGTCATCGGTGAAGGCTCGTTCAAAGGAACCTGATCATCCAGAAAATGTTCTCCTGCACGAAGCCGTTAAATGGCTGCTGACTTCGGAGACTTGGATGTCGATCAATAAGCTGTCCCCCGACCTGCGTGCGACGTTCCTGCGGTTCATGATGGCCGTCGCGGTGCTGATGAGCTTGGGCACTCTTGCTGCCTGCAACACCATGGAAGGCGCCGGCGAGGATATCTCGGCTGGCGGGGACGCGCTGGAAGATACGGCCGGAGACGTGAAGGACTCGATGTAATCGAGCGATATTCTGGCGAGAGGGCGGTCCCTGACGGGGCCGCCCTTTCTTGCTTCTGC
>NZ_DATAGQ010000085.1:0-42066 GCF_036263595.1 Geminicoccus sp.
GACCGAGGCTTTCGATCGCTGTAGTTCTGCTCGGACGGCGTGCGTGGTCTTGGCGCAGCCATGAAGAACCTGGGCCATAGCTCGTCCCTTCGCAGATGGTCATAGCTTACTCCATCACAATCCGGGACTAAACACCTAGCCAAGGAGAAGTTCGGGCTCGCCGCGGCGTTGGACGCGGATGCGGAAGTGGTTCCATTCACCGCCCAAACCCGCACATCGGGTGTGCGCTCCGGCAACATCACGATCCTGAAGGGTGCCGTAGATTCGATCCTGAAGGCCAACCCGGACGCGGAAGGCGCGACCGAGCTCAAGCGGATCACTGACGAGATCGCCCGGGGCGGCATGACGCCGCTCGCGGTGGCTCGCAACGGTCGGCTGCTCGGGGCCGTGGCACTGAAAGACATGGTCAAGGCCGGCGTGCGCGAACGCTTCGCTGAGCTTCGCCGCATGGGTATCCGCACCGTCATGATCACTGGCGACAACCCGCTTACTGCCGCGTCGATAGCAGCCGAAGCCGGAGTCGACGACTTCCTCGCCGAGGCGACGCCGGAGGACAAGCTGGCACTGATCCGACGCGAGCAGGCTGGCGGACGGTTGGTCGCGATGTGCGGCGACGGCACCAACGACGCGCCTGCACTCGCTCAGGCGGACGTGGGCGTCGCGATGAACACCGGTACGCAAGCCGCGCGCGAGGCCGGCAACATGGTGGACCTCGACAGTGACCCCACCAAGCTCATCGAGATCGTAGGCCTCGGCAAGCAGCTCCTGATGACGCGCGGGGCGCTCACCACCTTCTCGGTCGCTAACGACGTCGCCAAGTACTTCGCAATCATCCCGGCGATGTTCATCACACTTTATCCCGGTCTCGGTGTTCTGAACGTCATGGGACTTTCGAGCCCTGAGAGCGCCATTCTCTCTGCGATCATCTTCAACGCGCTGATCATCCCGCTGCTCGTCCCGCTCGCGCTCAAGGGGGTGACCTACAAGCCGATGGGGGCCGCGCCGCTGCTGGCGCGCAATCTCGCCATCTTCGGCCTGGGCGGGCTGCTGGCACCCTTCATCGGGATCAAGCTGATCGATCTTGCCGTCTTTGGTCTCAACCTCGCCTGATCGGAACACGGTCTCTGCGTGAGAGATGTGTTTTCCCTTCCGGCTTACGGACCGACTTCGCTCGTAGAGGCGCGTTCCAGCCGTACTTGCTTGAGGTCGGCGCCGGACGGGCAAATGCACGTCGCCACGTCCACCCGCTTCTGAGGATATTTCCCGATGCGTTCCGATCTCGTCTGCGCGTTACGCCCCGCGCTAGTGCTGACCCTCCTCTTCGCCCTGCTCCTCGGCCTCGGGTATCCGCTCGCCTTGACGGGCGTCGGCCAAATCCTCTTCTCCGACCAAGCCAATGGCTCGCTGATCCGCGGCCCGCTTGGCGAAGTGCGCGGCTCGCGGCTCATCGGGCAGGCCTTCGCCAGTCCCGGTTACTTCCACGGTCGTCCGTCCGCGGCTGGCGATGGCTATGATGCGCTCGCATCCTCGGGCTCGAATCTGGGACCCACGAGTCGTGAGCTGGTGGACCGTGTCCGCGAAGATCAGCGGGCCATCGGCGGTGATGCGCCACCCGACCTGCTTCTGGCCTCCGGATCGGGCCTTGATCCCCACATCAGTCCCGCAGCGGCTCGGTTCCAGGTCAGCCGGATCGCTGCCGCTCGCGGTGCGGCGCCTGCGGTCGTGCAACGGCTGGTCGACGAATTCACCCTCCAGCCACTGTTCGGGTTGCTGGGCGAGCCGAGGGTAAACGTCACTGAGATCAACCTCGCGCTCGACCGCCAGCTTCCTGAACGCTAACTCAAGGCATGGCAACCGCGACCAAAGTGCTGATCGTAGAGGACGACGTGCATATCCGCCGCCTCCTGCGCGGCGCGGTCGCGCGCGCCGGGTACGAGGTGGTCGAGGCGGCGAGCGCGTGCGGAGCGCTGTCCTCGTTCTCGATCGATCGCCCTGACGCCGTTCTGCTTGATCTCGGGCTGCCGGATCGGGACGGGATGGAACTCATCCAGCTCGCCAAGGCAGCCGGTGCGGCGGTTGTTGTCGTGTCCGCGCGTGAAGCGACTGGCGAGAAGGTGGCCGCGCTTGACCTCGGGGCGGACGATTATCTCACCAAGCCCTTCGACACCGACGAGCTGCTGGCCCGTATCCGCACAGCGCTCCGGCATCGCCTTTCGGGCATCGCGGACCAGGAGCGGCTGGTCCTGGGCGAAGTCGAGATTGATCTCGCCCACCGCCGCGTCCGGCGCTCTGGTGAAGAGGTTCACCTAGCTCCCAGGGAGTATGGCGTTCTCGAGATCCTTGCGCGCCATCCGGATCGTGTGATCGGACACGGTCAACTGCTTCGGGAGGTCTGGGGGCAGGCACACGAACGGCAGCTGGATTACCTGCGAATCGTGATCCGCAACCTGCGTCAGAAACTGGAGGCGGACCCGAGCCGGCCGGCACTCTTCATCAACGAGCCCGGCGTGGGTTATCGCCTGCGCGAGCCTGTTTGATCGTGAGGAACGCCAGCACCGGGCAGCATCCCGTGGGAGCGAGCCACGCGGACGTCGCCAGCGTCTCCAGGGCCTAGACGAAACCCCTCAATCTGTGGCACGGCTCTCTCAGGTGCAGCATAGGTGTCCGATCCTCCGTTCTGGGCCCGGTTCATCGGCTGGCTAACCTGCGCGGGCGTGGTGGAACTGGTAGACGCGCCGGACTCAAAATCCGGTTCCGAAAGGAGTGTCGGTTCGATTCCGACCGCCCGCACCATCCTTAAAAACTTAACAGAACCACAGCGTTTCGTCCCAGCGACATCCCGCCGGGTGTGCTGCGCCGGGTGGTGGCTGAACGCAGCTATACCAGCCATGCCTTCCGCGAGCACATCTGGAACCTGGGGCAGCCGGCCGGCGATCGCGCCGCAACGGCACGGGCGCCCGCCTGGATCCATCACAACCGCCATTGCGTGCAGCGCCGCTGGCCCAGGCCCAAGACGTGGCGCACCGTCGCCACCCGCTACGAGACGACAGCCAACTCCTTCATGGGCATCCTGTGCCTTGCAGCCGCCCTCGACTGGCTCAAGAATTGACGGAGCCTAAGGGCAAAAAATTGCCAAAGCAGCCCTCGCTGAAGGCGACCAGATCGTGGCGACAGCACGAGCGCCGAACGACCTGGATGACCTTTTGGAACGCTGGGGTGACCGTATCCTCCCGGTCCGGTTGGATGTCATGAGTGCGATCGAGGCACGGGATGCAGTGGCAGCCGCTGTCGAGTGCTTCGAGCGTATCGACGTCGTGGTGAACAATGCTGGCAAAGCCGACCTGGCGGCGATTGAGGATTGCGACGAGACATCCTTTCGTCAGCAACTCGAGACCGTGTTTATGGGGTGGTGCATGCCACCTAGGCTGCCTTGCCCGTACTGCGGAAACAGCGCCGGCCATTTCATCCAGATGTTGTCAGCGGGCGGGCGCATGGCCATGCCAAGCCTTGCCGCTTGTCAGAGTGCCAAACGGGCAGTCACCGGCATCTCCGACGCTCGCGGCCGAAGTGGCCCCTTTCGGCCTCAAGGTCCCAATCCTGGAGCGGGGGACCATGGGCACGGGTATGCGGGGTGGCAGCTCCATGGAAAAGCGACGTCAGCGGGCCCTATCAGCCGACGGCGGCACCGCTGCGAAGTGCCTTCGGGGAGCGATCCGAACGGCGCCCAATGAGCCGGCGAAGGTTGCTCTGTTGGCCGTGAAACTTTCCGCATGTCCGAATCGCCACTGCGATTGCTCGCCGGAACTGATGCTCTGGAATGTGGTGAGGCCGCCGCAAAAGCAGTCATCGACGGCGATGGAAAGATCTCGGTCGCTCCGTCAACGTTTAGCGTCCAGTACTGTCCAGTTCCTTCGCCAGCAACTCGCCCGAGTACCGGGCGACGGCGAGCAGGCGCTCAGCTTGCAGGCCAGCATAGGCCGCAGCCGAGAAGCCGCGCAATGTGGTTACGACAAAGTCAGTCAGCTTGTCAGCCTGATCGGGAGCGTGGTTCGCGATTGCAACATGGATCGCCTCGATCATTTGTTGGCCGATCTTCAGTGCGACTGCGCGGGCGTCGGGATCGGCGGCACGCGCACCCTCGGTGACAAAGCAACCCGGACAGCACGCATCGCGGCTGTACTGATCGGCCGCCGCGATGAAGAGGTGCGTTATGGCCTCGCCAAGGGACCTGTCGTCGCTGAAGATCTCCGATAGCGGCAGGCCCTGTTCAGCGACGTAGCGCTCCAATGTGCGCTCGAACAGTCCTGCCTTGCTGCCATAGGCGGCGTAGAAGCTCGGCGGATGAATATCGAGGGCCTCTGTCAGTGCGGCGACGCCAACGCCGTCGAAGCCATGCCTGTGAAACAGCGCCTGGGCTTTGGCGACTCCCTCCTCACGATCGAACTCGCGCCTGGGGCGGCGCTGGCGTTTGAGTTCCTGCACGGACATTCCTCCTGCCTGCGTCGGTAATAGCAATCGCTACGAAAAGATCGACGGTCCCTTGCCAGGGCATTGTAGTGATCGCTATTATTTCCTTGCTGGAAAAGGAGCAAGACAGTGAGCGCATCAGACAGAAGGATCGCCGTAGTGACAGGCGGCAGCAGCGGGATCGGCTTTGCCATTGCGCGAAAGATGGCGGCGCAGGACATGCGGGTGATCATCACGGGGCGTCGCCAGGATGCGCTTGATCGCGCGGTCGCGGAAATCGGCGGCGACGCTGCCGGCATCGTTGCCGATGTGTCCAGCCCAGCCAGTCTGGACGCGCTATTCTCCGAGATCCGGTCCGGGTTCGGTCCGATCCATATCCTCGTCGCCAACGCCGGCGGCGGCGCTCATGCACCCTTGGGAAAGATCACCGAGGCGGACTACGACCGGCAGTTCGACACGAACGTCAAAGGTATCGTGTTCACGGTGCAAGGGGCGTTGCCGCTCATGGAACCGGGGGCGTCCATTGTCATCGTCGGCTCCACAGCCTCCATCGATCCCGGCCCCACCATGAGCATCTATGGCGCCACCAAGGCCGCTGTGCGCAATCTGGTCCGGAGTTGGGTCAGCGATCTCAAGGGCACCGGCATCCGTATCAACATTGTCAGTCCAGGGCCGACAAACACGCAGTCACTGCGTGATGCCTTTGGCGAGCACGCCGAAGAAGGCTTGGCCTTCCTCAAGAACAAGAGCCCAATTGGTCGCATCGGCGAGCCTGAGGAAATCGCGGAGGTGGCGGCTTTCCTTGCAAGTGATGCCGCCAGTTACGTCAACGGCGTCGAATTGTTTGCCGATGGCGGCGCTTCGCAGGCCTGAGGGGGCGACCGCCATGTCCACGGACATTATCAATCACATCGAATTTCCCGTCGCTGAAGCGGAGCGGTCGCGGCGGTTCTACGAAGCTGTTCTGGCGCCGTTGGGGCTATCGCTCGTCATCAGTATAGATCCAGCCCGCACGGCACATGGCGGCGCGCGACACGGCTTCGGCAAGAATGGCTATCCTAGCCTGTGGGTTCACGAGGCGAGCGGAGCGAAACTCCCGATCCACGTTGCCTTTACTGCCGATGACAGGAAGACAGTCGAGGCGTTTCACGCGGCCGCGCTTGCCAACGGTGGCACTGACAATGGCGGTCCGGGTATCCGCGAGCACTATCACGCGAATTACTACGCTGCTTATGTCCTGGATCCCGATGGCAACAATATCGAAGCCGTCTGCCAGACGGATTAGTCCTGCGAGCAATGACATCGCGTACGCTTCGATATCGAAGCGTCAGGCAACAACTGCGAAGGCGATTACGATCATCGCCACGACGCTGGCGAGCCAGGCGAAGGTGCGGATTCTCGGGATGCCGTCAACATAGACGATAGGACGGTTTGAAGAAGCCTTCCCAGGTGCATGCCGTGGTCGCTGGTGATGGCGCCAGCTTGATGGCCGAGCGCTTACCCTTGGTTGGATCTGGCCGGATCGTCCTGTCGTGACCGCTTTACCCTGTTGGGTGAGTCAGATCGCGGCCGGCCCCTCAAGCCAGACCAGCCGTTTCGTATTGTATGCCATGTTGGCCATGCCGATCTTCACTTGTGGGGTTTGTAGACCTCATTTCACCTCGCCCTAGCCTACCGGCTCGGCTATCGCCTGACGCCATCACCTCTAGGCGGAAGCCGCTCATGGCGGCGAGGAGGCGGGATGGATGCACGTACCCGGCTGGGCCCGCGATGGCCTCCTGGCCATCGCCCCTGCCGGGATGGAGCCGGCGCCTGCTGCGCCGGCTGGATGCGGCTCTACGAGGAGATCGGCAACGCCGGCATCGTCTGCCGCTGCTGCGGCATCTTCCGGCCCACGCTGCGCAAATGGTGGCAGCGCTACCGTGCTGATGGTGTTGCTGGCCTGGAAACCCGCAGCTCCCGACCGCACCGTTCGCCAGGCCGCAAGGTCCTGCAGCAGGAAGAAGTGCTGATCCTAGAACTGCGTCGCAGCCGGCGGCTTGGCATCAAGCGGCTCCACAAACGAACTCATCCGCGAGCATGCTCTCAAGCTCGCGCTCGATACCATCCACAAGGTCCTGATCCGGCACGGCGAGCGCTACGGTGGAAACACATCAAGCGCGACAGCCGGCCCATCCCGGGTGACCGGGTGCAGGTCGACGTCTGTAAGATCAGGCCGAACATCTACCAGTACACCGCGATCGACGACGGCTTGCGCTTCCAGGTCGTCGGCCTCTATCCCCGCCGCACCGCCACCAACACCGTCCACTTCCTCCAGCGCGTGCTGGAGGAGATGCCGTTTGCCATCCATCGGCCGGCAGCAGCCCGGCCGATCCATCCCCGCAGGAGCCGAGGTCAGGACCTCGGCGGGCGCATCCAGACCGACCGTGGCCAGGAGTTCTTCGCCTACAAGGTCCAGGACCAGCTACGCGACTGGCACCCGCCCCATCCGGCCACGCTCCCCGCATCTGAACGGCAAGGTCGAACGAGCCCAGCGTACGGCCCTGGAAGAGTTCTGGCCGATCGTCGACCTCAAGGATGCCTCACTGCCCGACCAACTGCTGACGGATTCGCGGGTGCGTAAGGGTGAGGTCTTGGATGCCAATCCTACACGGGCAGGTTGAAGCAGCTGGGGTCCGGCTGGCATGATGCCGGCAAGACAGGACCGGTACGATGCAAGACAGCCTCTCCCAGCGACTGCCCGATCCGGTGCGGATCGAAGCCGCCATGGGCACGATCGATCCTCGCTTTCTCGACTCGCCGCTCGTGCAGAACGCCGTCCTCGATGAACGGATGGACTGTTCGGTCCTGACCAAGATCGAGACGCTGAATCCGATCCGCTCGTTCAAGGGACGCGGGACGGATCTGGTACTCTCGTCGTTGTTGGCGGCTGAGGCGACTTCAGATCGGGCCAGGCCGGTGGTCGTCTCGGCGTCCGCAGGCAATTTTGGCCAGGGCTTGGCTTTCGCAGGCGTCAGCCGCGGCGTCGACGTCATCGTCTACACTGCCGAGAACGCCAATCCGCTGAAGATCGAGGCCATGCGCCGCTTCGGGGCCAGAGTGGTGCAGGAAGGCCAGGACTTCGACGCTGCCAAGGCGGCCGCGCGCGCCTATGCCGCGCAGCATGGCTGGCCTTTCATCGAGGACGGCGCCGTGGCCGAGGTCGCCGAAGGTGCCGGCACGATCGCGCTGGAATTGACCAAGGCAAAGGCACGTTTCGACACCATCCTCCTGCCCTTGGGCAATGGGGCACTGGTTACCGGCGTCGGCGCCTGGCTCCGCGTAGAGCGCCCGGACTGCCGCGTGATCGGCGTGGTGGCCGAGGCGGCCCCGGCCATGCTTTTGTCGTGGCAGAAGCGGTCGGCCGTGGAAACCAGTGCTGCTGCGACTATGGCGGACGGCATCGCCGTGCGTGTGCCGGTACCCTATGCCTTGGCCTGCATGGCGACCACCGTCGACGACGTGGTGAGCGTTTCCGAAACGGCGCTGCTAGCCGCCATGCGCCTCGCGCATGAAACGCTTGGGCTCGTGGTGGAGCCTGCCGGCGCCGCTGGGCTCGCCGCCCTCGTAGCGCAGCCCGAACGATTCAGGGGCAGGGCGGTAGCTACGATCCTGTGCGGCGGAAACTTGACGGTCGCCCAGATGCGGCAGTGGCTTTGTGCGGATCCGGCACTTTAGGCCCCCTCGATGTCGTCTTCGGGAATGGGAGAGTACTGACGCGCTGCAAGTCCAGTCGTGGGGCTCTCCGTGCGCATGAAGCAGGGCTGGAGCCGCTGATCCAGCCATTGCGGCGGAACGATCAGGCGCGCCGAAGCCTGTGTCCCTTGAGTCCACCCCTTCATGCTCATCAACGCAGACCTGGCTGACCATGATCTCTTCCATCCCCCGGCTGTCGCGCGCCGAGCTTCCAGTGACGACTGTCGAACTTGCCCGATGGTTGATCGGCAAAACCCTCGTGCATGGCAGCGCCGATGGTCTCACCAGCGGGCGGATCGTGGAAACCGAAGCCTATGTCGAGGGTGACGCGAGCAGCCATGCCTTTCGCGGCCCGACCCAGCGCAACCGATCGATGTTCCTCCGCCATGGCCATGCCTATGTCTATTTCATCTATGGCAGCTGGTACGCCCTCAACATCAGCGCGGAGGCGGTAGGCGTCGGGGCGGGGGTGCTCTTCCGGGCACTGGAACCGCTGGAAGGGGTGGCGCTGATGCAGGAGCGCCGCCGGACGTCCAGCCTCGTGGACCTCTGCCGAGGCCCCGGGCGGCTGGCGACGGCGATGGCGATCGACCGCCAGTTGGACGGCCTCGACATGTGCGGCGACGGCCCCCTCTGGCTCGGAGGCCCTGTATCGGTTGTCGGACCAATCGGTGAGAGCGTGCGCATCGGCATTTCCAAGGAAGCGCACCGCGTGCTGCGCTTCTTTGAACGAGGCAGCCCATTCGTGAGCGGACCAAAGCGGTTGCTGTCCCAGGTCACGGACGAGGGCAACAAGCAGCCGGTATGAGTGGCTGCGGCTGGATCCTGTGCTGACAAGCCGTCCTTGGTCTGGGAAGGTGCGAAACGTCCGGGAGAATCCGGCTTGTCCTGGCAGGGAGGACTTCCGCGATGCAGGTGACGGCCCTGGCACCGCATGAGTTCGAGCCGTTCCGCAACCTGACCTTCCCTGTGATGCGCCGCCTCCTGGACCCGGCCGAAGGCGGTCGGATCGTCTGCGTTGGCGCCTGGAGCGATGGGCAGCCGGCAGGGCTGGCCCTGGGCGTGATGGCGGACGATCAGCTGTGCGAGCTAGCCTCGTTCCACGTCCTGCCCTTCTTCATGACCGACAGCCTGACGGCGACACTGCTGGACCGTTGGGAGACCGAGGCGGCCGCCCGGGGTGCCCGGCACGCCATCCATTTCTTCACTGCGAAACCGGGTGACGATCCGACCGCGCGGTTCTTCCTGTCCCGTGGCTGGGCCAAGCCCACCGTGCGGACCATGGTCTGCCGCGCCACGATCGAGGTCGCGTTCGCCACCAACTGGTTCGTCAGGGCCCGGATGCCGGCGGGTTGCCACGCGGTCCCCTGGGTCGGACTGACCGACGAACAGCGGGCCACGCTGGTACCGGCAGGAACAACACCCTGGTATCCGCCGGCCCTCGATCCCTTCCATCATGAGCGTGGTTGCGATGCGGCAACCAGTGTCGGCCTGCTGGAAACGCACGATGGCCGGGAGCGCCTGGTCGGCTGGGTGATCACCCACAAGCTGGACGAGGTGGCGCTGCGGTGGACCTCGTCCTTCGTGCGGCAGGACCTGCAGCGGACCGGCCACGTCGTGCCGCTATGGCTCGAAGTCGCCAAGCGTCAGCGTGACGCCACCACCCTGACCGACTTCATCTTCACGGTTCCCGTCGAGCAGCCGCGCATGATGCGCTTCACTGCCCGACGGATGGGCCGCGACCTGTCGGAGTGCTCCTTCGGCTGCTTTACGACGAAGAAGCTGGAACCTTCAGGCTAAGATTGGTCAGGAGGCCTCGGCCAAGACCCGGCGACGCCCCGGCGACTTCGGATCGTCGTCCAACAGGCCGCCCGTGAACATCTCTTCCAGCAGCTCGGCCGCCAGGAAGATGTTGACGTCCTGATCGACGACCCGGTCGAGCAGTTCGCCCACCGTCAGGTTGCCCTGATCGAGCAGTTCGCCCACCGCACGCACATGCTTCAGGCCGGTCACCCGGTGGATCCGGCTCGGTCCTTTCAGTTCGAACCCATCGGAAAGTGGCGTGTATTCCAGGTCCGGGCGGAACGAGCCGCGGTCGTTGGCACGCAGGGTCTCCGGCATGTAGGCGTCGACCATGCCCTCGATGATCGCCCGAAACTCCGCAGCGTCGGCGAAATGATCCTCAGCATAGATGCGATAGCCCGTGGGCCACGCCTCGCTGCCGCGGGTCGGGCTGACCAGCTGGATCTTTCGCTCCAGCATGTTCACGAGGAACCCGGACACGCAGGCGATCGTGGAGTGGTCCGCCGGGACCGTGTCGATCTTGTCCTCCTTGCCGGCCTGCCTGAGCTTCTGGCGGCGCTCCATCGCACGGCCGGCATTGGCCTTGCTGCCCCAGGCCTCCCGATTCTGCATCACCAGCTCGACGCCCATCAGCTCCTCGGCCGTGAACGTCGCATGGACGCGCTCGAGCATCTTCAGGTTCACGATGGAGAAGCGGTTGGTGACGGTCTTGTACTTGTCGAACAGGGCAAGGATCCGCCGGGTGAGGTCGACATCCTTCAGCGGTGCCGCCGTGGTCGTCTGGGGCAGCGCGCCGGTGATATGGTAGTAGTCCTCGATGAACCGGTCATAGTCCGGGTTGTCGCAAGGATCCGTGGCCCAGTAGCAGAACCCGGTCCGCGCAGCGCTCCCGAACAGCTCATTCAGTACGCCGATGCAGCCCTGCCATAGTTCGGCATTCTCGGGCGTGTACGGCCAGTAGCCCTTGAACCGGTCGGCGGACAGGCCGCAGAACCAGCATCCGACCGTACAGCCTTCGCTCAGCTCCAGCGCCACGAGCGGATGGGTAATCGATGGGCCGGACGAGCCGAGCTCGCTCATCGTGCGCTCGATCTGACGCCTGCGCCACTTGTCGAACCGGGGATTGGACTGGCTGGCATCGCCCTCGTCGCGCAGCATATCCCGGTGCTGCACCATCTGCGCGATGTAATCATCCCAGACCTTGCCCAGGGGCCAGCGGTCGCGCTCGTCGGTAAATCGGTAGCGGCGGTAGCGGGCGTCATAGAGGGAAGCCAGCTGCGGCACGTCGATGTCGATGCCGTATTTCCCTGCGACGACCTGCGGGTCATCGATATGGATCGTCAGCTGCTCACGGAAGCCGGGGTCGCCGACCAGGCGCTCCAGGAACCGCTTGATGTGCGCCAGCGTCCGCAACTGCTCCGGCGTCCGTTCGCTGAACATGCTCCGATAGTGGCGGGTGGCTTCGGTGACCTGTTCCATGGGCATGGCTTCCTGAGGATCTCCGACGTCAGGCGACACGCCACACGGGCGGCGCAGCAAGGGATGGATCGGCGATAGCCGGCTCGATGAAGGTCTGGTCGTACATGTCGGCGACCACGGCGGAAGCCGTGAAGACGTTGTGGCCGGAACGGGCGAGGGCTGCGATCAGGTCCCCCGGGGTGGCGGGAGAACGGCGCAGCATGGTGAAGAGGTCGGCCAGGCATGGCTGCCCCCGCAGCACGTAGCGTGTGTGCCGGTTGGACAGGATCACCTGCTCCCCTTCGATCATGACCACAAGGTCGTCACGAATCGCCAGCTTCTGCGCCGATAGCGGGCCGCCTGCCATGTTGCTCTCGATCATCCCGTCGATCGCGGCATGGTAGCTTGCAGCATCCTGGAATGTCGCCTCTGCATGGATGCGGTAGCCGAGCGGCCAGCGGTCACTCGCCGAGCATGGCGAGATCAGACGGATCGTCCGCTCGGGCAGGCTGACCAGGAAGCCGGTGACGCAGGCGATCGTGGTCGCATCGTCGGGGCCGGTCGCCTCGCCGCGTTCTTTTTCGCGGGCACGTCCGGCAACGGCCTTCGGCATCAGCGAATGCTTCATCTGCATCACCAGCTCTACACCCAGCAACTCGCGGGCGGAGAAGGCGGCGAAGATGCCGTGCAGCTGGCGTAGCGTGCTGACCGAAAAGCGGGTGCCGGCCGTGCGATGACGTTCGGCCTGACGCAACAGCCGACGCGTGAAGGCGACGTCGCGCAAGGGCGCCGCCGTCGTTGCCTGCGGCAGGCAGCCGGTAATGGCAGCATGTTCCTCGGCAAAGGCGTCGTAGTCGGGATTGTCGACAGGATCGGTTGCCCAGTAGCAAAAACCAGTCTGAGCGGCCGGGCCGAACCGGGCGACCATGGCAACCAGCATATCCTGCCAGAGTTTGCCCTGCTCGGCAAAACGTGTGGCGCCACCGAACTCGGCCGCGGACACGCCACAGAACCAGCAGCCAATGCTGCAGCCCCGCGACAGCTCATAGGCCACCAGCGGGTGGTTGATGGCTGCATGGGCCGGCCCGATCTCGCCGGCCGCTCGGCGCATCTGCCGATCGCGCCAAGCCACGAAGCGCTCGTCCGTGCAAGCAAGTGAGGGGAAGGCAGTCGAGAGCTCTCGATGGCGGACGAGATCCTCGTGCCAACCCTTCCAGAGCTGCACATCGGGCCATGCCTGCAACTCAGGCGTCGACCAGACCCGGTGGCCCAGGGGAAGATCCCAGATTGGGCGCACTTCTTCTGGATCGCTTGGCACCTGGAACCGCGCGAACAGGCCGGCTGGCGCTTCCCGGCCGGACCGCAGGGCCAGCCGGAAGGCACCGTCGGCGATCAACCGCTCCCTGAAGCGTTTCACCCGCGCGATACGCTCGAGCTCGGCATCACTGCGTCGCTCGAACATCGCGCGGTAGAAGGCCCCTGGATCGGTGAGACCACCTGGACCACTGACGTTACTGGTGGTCATCGATCGCCGTACTGGTCGAATGACCTGAAGATCAGGTGAGAACGGCTGCAACCACGGCCACGACTTCGGCCGCGACGGCGGCATCGGCAGCCGCTTCGGCGACTTGCACCGCGCTCGTCGCGACTTCGGCAGCTTCCGCGGCCGACGTAGCCACGGCGGTGGTCTGAACCGTGGTGCTGCTGGTGCTGGACTTGCCGCCAGCCACCGCGTCCAGCTGCGCATCCGTCAGCTGATGCGGGCTCTGGCTCTGCATGTACTGCTTGGCGTCGTCGATCGTGAACGAGTAACCGTTCTTGTTGGCGATATCGACGACGGAGGCCAAGCCGCTCGCGCCGGCCTTGACCGTGTTGCGCAGAGGCAGGTTGGAAACGAGATCGTTGGCGAACCGTTCGGCTTCAGAAACGGACATGACAACCACTCCCTACTCCTGACGATCTGCCAGGACTTGACGATTGCTGGCCAGATAGTTGGGACAATTGTCCTTTATCCGTTTTCTGGCGAGCCACTCGATGTTTTCTAGAGCGAGTGTAGGTGCAGCGTCAATATTTGATGCTGGCCGCTGTGCGGCAGCATTGCCGCAGTACTCAACTCGTGAAGATCAATTCGCCGTGTGTTATCGTCGTCGAAATTTCTTGAAGCGCAGTCTAAGCTACCGTCGCCACCGCGGAAGACATGTTCTGCGCGACAGCCAGCGACTGGACCTGGGCCGCGGTCGGTTGGACGACCACGACCACCTCCACGACTTGGGTGGTCGACGGGCCCGACAGCACTACTGTGTCCACGGTGGCGGCAGGGCTGCTGCCGCCCGCCAGGGCATCCAACTGCTCGTCGCTCAGCGGCTGGTTGCTCTGGCTGCGGATGTACTGCTTGGCTTCGTCGATGGTGAACGAATAGCCGTGCTTGTTGGCAACGTCGACCAAGGCTCCCAGGCTACCGCCGCCGGCCTTGACCGTGTCGCGAAGTGCAGGATCGCCTGCAAGATCCTTGAACCTTTCAGCTTCAGCGATCGACACGTACTATCCTCCCTTATTCGGGGCTTTTATTGCTTTGATACCGGTCGAAAGTGAACATGGATCGACCTCGTCAACCCATGCGAAAAAACTCGCGGGTCCGGTACAGTATCGGTCCTCCCGAACTATCGGCGTATACTCAGTTAGACGTCAAGGCACAGAATCTGTGGAACCGATTTTATCGAAGACGTGCGGGTAGCGTGACTTCCCGATGCAGACGGGCGCAGTATAAGTGGCTGGATGACAGGTTCCGTTCAGGGGGACGGTTGAATGATTCCCGGTCAGGCGGCACGGCGCGCGGCCGTTCTGGGTGCGGTCGCCTGGTTGCTGCCGCAAGGTGCCGGGGCCGTGACGCTCGAGGAGGCGCTGATCCTCAGCTACCAGTCCAACCCGACACTACAGGCGGCCCGCGCCGACCTCAGGGCGACGGACGAGCTGGTGCCGCAGGCGATGAACAACTTCTTTCGCCCCCAGCTCAACGCCGTCGGCATCTATGGCAAGGAGCGGGTCACGACACGTGAACGGCTGTCCGACAGCCAAGGCAGCAGGTCGACGACCAACAAGGAGACGCTGAAGGACAAGTATGTCGAGCTGACCGTCGACCTGCCGCTCTATCGTGGCGGCTCCACCGTGGCGGGCATCGATGCGGCCAATGCGACGGTGGATTCCCAGGAGGCAACACTGCGCAGTACCGAGCAGAGCCTGTTCGTGGATGTGGTGACCGTCTATGCCGACGTGCTGCTGGCACGCGCGATGGTGCAGTTCTCGAACGACAGCCTGAGCGACCTTGGCACACTCAGGCAGATGACAAGGGACATGCTCGATCACCAGCGTGCGACGGTGACGGACATGGCGCAGATCAATGCCCAGGTCTCTCAGGCACGCGGCGATCTGGCGCGCCGGAACGCGGATGTGCGCACGGCAGAAGGCGAGTTCCTGCGGCTGGTCGGCCGCGAACCGTCCAATCTCGAACGCCGGCCGAAGCTGCCGGAATCGGTCGTGAACCTCGAGGCGGGATTGGTCCAGGCCGTGAAGTTCCATCCGGATATCGTCGCGGCGCGCAAGCAGGTCGATGCCGACCGTGCTTCCGTACGCCAGCAGGTGGGTGCGCTACTGCCGCAGCTGGATGCCTATGGCAGCGTCTCCTACGAATGGGACAAGGCGGAGTATGCCGCGACAGGCGACACGCCCGACTACGACGAACTCGACCGCGAGGTGACGCTGGAGGCTGGTCTGCAGCTGACCTTGCCCCTCTACACCGGCGGAGGGCAGTATGCGGTCGTCCGTCAGGCCAAGCAGGTTCTCATCCGTGACCAGCACACCTTGCGGGCGACGGAGGAGCAGGTTGAATCCGATGTCCGCAGCAGCTGGGCTAACTACGAAGCGGCCGAGCACGCATTGCGCGACGCGGAGGATCAGGTCGAGGCTGCGGGCCAGGCTTATGAGGGCCTGCGCCGCCGCTATCGCGACCGGACCACGACGATCCAAGAAGTGCTGATCGCGCAGGACGACCGCACCCAGGCGCTCATGCTGCGCGAGGCCGCGCATCACGACCGCCTCGTCGCCTCGGCCAATCTGATCGCTGCCGTGGGCAGTTTGGACATCAGGTCCCTGCAGCTGCCGACGCCCGTCTACGACACGAGGATCTACCGGGAGGAAAGCCGTGTACGATTGTTCGGCATCGCCGTTGACTAGCTGCACGGATCCGACGTGACGGACGTAGCCCTGGTATCCATGCCGCTTGCCGGCGTCGAGCGACCCTCGATCGCGCTGGGTCTGCTCAAGGCGATCCTGACCCGCGACGGGATCCCGACGCGCGTGTTCTACCCGAACATGTGGTTCCTCGAACATGTCGGGATGAAGGACTACCGCCTCCTCGACAGCATCCGCACCGAGGAGGCGATCGTCGACTGGCTGTTCGGCGGCGTAGCCTTCCCCGATTTCCAGCCGGACCACGACGCCTATCTCGCCCAGCTCTTCGCGCGCAACCCGGGCCGTCACCTTGCCGATACCGCGGGTGCCAAGCGCCGGCTCCTGCAGCTGCGTGCACAGATGACCGACTTCGTCGACTGGACCGTTGCAAAGATCCTGGCGGCCCAGCCGCGGATCGTGGGCTGCACCTCGACCTTCCAGCAGCATGTCGCCTCGTTGGCCCTTCTGCGCCGGATCAAGGAGATCGACCCGACCATCGTCACGATCATGGGCGGTGCCAACTGCGAGACGATCATGGGCCGGACCACAATGGAGCGGTTTCCATGGGTCGATTTCATTGCCTCCGGCGAGGCCGACCGCTCGATCTCACCCTTGTTTCGGCGCATCCTGGCCGAAGGGCCGGCCATTCCCGCCGAGGAGTTGCCGCTGGGCATCCTGGGGCCATCCCATCGCGCAACCGGCTTTCCTGCGATCGCCGGCGGCGATGGCGTGCCGCGCGCCACGACGGAGCAGCTGAACGACCTGCCGGCCCCCGACTACGACGACTACTTCACGGAACTCTCCAACTTTCTCTACCGTGAGCAGCTGGTGCCCGGCATCCCGGTCGAGACATCGCGTGGATGCTGGTGGGGCCAGCGCAGCCACTGCACATTCTGCGGCCTGAATGGTGGCGGCATGGCCTTCCGGGTCAAGACGCCCGAGAAGGCCCTGGACGAGATCAGCCAGCTGGTCGGGCGCTACGGCGTCCGGCGTGTCGAGGCTGTCGATAACATTCTCGACATGGGCTATTTCGACACGGTGCTGCCGGAGCTGGCGGCCCTGCCGGAACCGCTCAACATCTTCTTCGAGACCAAGGCCAACCTGAAGCGCTGGCAGGTCGAGCAACTGGCGAAGGCAGGCATCCGCTGGATCCAGCCTGGCATCGAGAGCATGCACACGGGCGTGCTCAAGCTCATGCGCAAGGGCTCGAGTGCCTGGCAGAACGTGCAGCTCCTGCGCTGGGGGCGACAGTTCGGTGTGCGCATCAGCTGGAACCTGATCTGCGGGTTTCCGGGCGAGCAGGACGAGTGGTATGCCGAAATGGCATCCTGGATGCCATCCTTGGTCCACCTGCAGCCAGGGGCCGTCGTCACCCTGCGCTACGACCGCTACAGTCCGTACTTTCGTGCTCCCGAGACCTATGGCCTGAAGCTGCAGCCCTCCAGGCTCTACCGCTACGCCTATCCCCTGAGCGAAACCGACCTTGCCAACCAGGTCTACTTCTTCGAGGACACGGCACTGCCGGAGGACGCGCATGGCAGTGTCCGACGGCCCGGGCTGGCCGCGCTGCGCCGGGTCATCGGAGAGTGGCTGCGCGCCTGGGGCGAGGCCGAGCTGCCGAAGCTGCTCATGCGCGACGAGGCCGGCGTGCTCGTGGTGACCGACACTCGGCCTTGCGCCAGCGCGGCGGAACGGCGTCTGTCTGGCGTATCGCGCGCCCTGCTGCTGGCGAGCGAGGAATCGCCATCTGCCTCACAGCTCCGCCAGCAACTGGCGTCGGCCGGCCATCCCGAGGAGGAGATCGACACGGCCATCGAGGAGCTGGCTGCCGCCAGGCTCATCCTGGAACTCGACGGCCGGATCGTGCCGCTGCCCCTGTGGGAGCCCTATACGCTGATGCCGTCGACGGAGATGTTCCCGGGCGGGTACCTGCGCAAGGTCGAGGTCGCCATGCTGCAAAGCCTCGTGCCGGCCGAATGAGCCTGAACATAGCCCGCCATACGCTGGCGGTCCCCGGCCACCTGGACCTGACCGGGGGCGGCCGCCTGGTTGATCTCCAGGTAGCCTACGAGAGCTATGGAACGCTGGCCCCGGCGCGCGACAATGTGGTCCTGGTGCTGCATGGGCTGACCGCTGACCAGCACGCCGCCGGTCCGCCGTGGATGGAAGGTGGCAAGGCCGGGTGGTGGGACGTGGTGATCGGTCCTGGCAAGCCGCTCGACACGGACCGCTTCTTCGTCATCTGTCCCAACGTGCTGGGCGGTTCAGGGGGGACTACCGGGCCGGCAAGCACCGATGCCACTGGCCAGCCTTACGGGTCGCGTTTTCCGGTCGTCACGATCGCCGACATGGTGGAACTGCAGCGTGTCTTTTTGGACGAGCTCGGCATCGAGCGCGTGCATGCCGCCGTCGGCGGATGCATGGGTGGCTTCCAAGTGATGGAATGGCTGGCGCGCCACCCACAGCGCATCGGCCGCGCCGTACTGATCAGTGCCACGCCAAGCACCACAACGCACAATCTCGCGCTCTGGTCAGTCTTGCGGACGGTGCTGCAAAGCGACCCGGCTTTCCGGAACGGTGACTACTATGACGGCCCTGCACCCGACACGGGCGTGGGCCTTCTTGCCATGGTGGGTGCCCTCTTCTGGATGAGCCGAGAGACTCTTCAGCGCCGCTTCGGCCTGCGCACGGCCGATGGCACCCCGCCCCGTTACACAATCGAACCCGACTTCGCGATCGAACACTTCCTCCACGGCATCCGGCAAAGTGCAGCCGGCCGGCTCGATGCCAACAGCTTTATCCACCTTACCCGCGCCATCGACTATTTCGACCTGTCCCGCGACCACGGCAGCATCGAGCAGGCCTTTGCCCGGGCGACCGCGCCAGCGCTTCTGGTGAGCTACCGTAGCGACTGGCGCTATCCACCGGAGGACATCGAACTTCTACATATAGCCATGTCGCGTGCGGGCCTCCCGTCGCGCCATGTCGTGCTCGACAGTCCGGTCGGGCACGGCGCGTTCCTCTACGACTTCGCCAGTCTCGCGCCGATCCTGGCGGAATTCGTCAATTCGCCGGAATGATGTGGTCCACGGACATGAGCGGCCGCCCCACCATCCGCTCGCCCACGTCCCTCGTCGCGATCGTCCGGTAGCCGGCCGCCGCCACGGCTGCACGATGCACCTCGATCTCCACCAGCATCTGCCGCGAATAGCCGTGACTCGCGTCCAGCGGCGTAATCAGGCTGCGGCCGACATGGCGGGCCGCCAGCGCCGGGTCGACAGTGTGCGCCTCGATCGCGATCATGCCGTGCCGCCGGGTCCGTGGCGCCCAGGCCGCCAGCAGCTCGGCCAGGCTGCCATAGGCCAGGGATGGATCGATGGCCGATCCGTCCGCGTCCACGAAGACCGCATGCATGGCCGGCGGCGCAAAGGTGACGGAAGGCCTGACATAGGTTCGATTGTGCAGGACGGACTTGCTAACGTGGAGCACGTCCTCCGCGGGGATGCCCTCTCGGGCCAGGCTGGCTGCGATTGCCTCCGGCTTCCCGATGTCGCCTCGCAACGACCTCCAGGGCGTGTCGAGGCTGGCCAGCCGACGTGCGGTGGCCGCGCGCGCGACTTCATTGATCTCGACGCCGACCAGGGTCAGCGGAAACCTGTCCAGCAACTGCCCGCGCCGGGTACGCTGCCTGATCGCGAGGTAGAGCTCGGACAGGAGCGTGCCGTCGCCTGAGCCGGTATCGACAACCGCCTTGGGCTGCGCCTGGACATCATTCGTGTCGAAGATCGGCAGCGCCAGATCGAAGAAGGGCGTCCTGCAGTTGCGGGCGAACACGATGCCGCTGAAGTCGATGTCGAGTGCGCGATCCACGTGGGTCTCGATCTCGCCCGGCTGCGGCGTCGGCATCTTGCCACCCGTCAGAAGCGCCGAGACCGATTCATAGGTCGGCAGGTAGCAGATCGGGTAGGCGTACTGGGCTGCCATGCCTACGGCTGCCTGGCCTTCGGGCGTGAGCTGTTCATCCGTTGCCCAGCCTTCTGCCGCCAGCACCGCCATGGCCGATCGCGTCGCGGGATCGTCGGGAGACCCGTTCAGGCGGCCGGAGCGGACGAGACCCAGCATCGCTGCTGCCACCATCGGACCACGCAGCTGGCAGGATACCCGCTCCGTCAGCGGATCGCCTCCGCGCTTCGGCAGTACGAGGTCGCCCGGCCC
Organism: Geminicoccus sp.; assembly: GCF_036263595.1. Taxonomy (NCBI): domain Bacteria; kingdom Pseudomonadati; phylum Pseudomonadota; class Alphaproteobacteria; order Geminicoccales; family Geminicoccaceae; genus Geminicoccus; species Geminicoccus sp. The sequence continues at coordinate 19,906 of NZ_DATAGQ010000085.1, forward strand.
AGTGCCACCTCCCCCGGTCAGGGCCGTGAACATGGCGCGTCCCTGCGCCGTTCGTTGCGGCATGTCCCGATAGCGATCGGCCTGCGCCAGCCATGCCCGACCCGTGTCCGTGAGCACGACGCTACCGGGCATGAGCGCGACGAAGCCCTGCGAGGCCAAGAGCTTGCAGGCCAACTGCAAGTAGCCGGGCGCGAAGCCCAGTATCAGGGCCAGGATGTCCGGCGAGACCGGCTTGTCCATGAGCGCGAACGCTTCGCGTTCCGTCAGCGTCGCGACCGTCGTGCCGATCGCGATGCCATCGCAGTGATGGCAGATCTTCGTCCAGGCCGCGACAGCGTGGGGATCGGGTGCGGCCATTAGGCGATCTGCCGCTTGGCCAGCGCGGTGAACGTGCCGTTCTTTGCCATCAGCTCCTGGTAGTTCCCCTGCTCGACCACCCGGCCCCTGTCGATGACGTAGATCAGGTCGGCGTGGATGATGGTGGAGAGGCGGTGCGCGATCACGATCCTGGTACAGGCAAGCGTCTCAAGGTTGTGGGAGACCTGCGCCTGGGTTTCATTGTCCAGGGCGCTGGTAGCCTCGTCGAAGATCAGCACGCGGGGCCGGCGCACGATCGCGCGCGCAATCATCAGGCGCTGCCGCTGGCCACCGGACAAGGTCGCGGCACCCTCGCTGAGCACGGTCTCCAGCCCCATCGGCATGGCCTCGATGTCCTTGTCGAGCCCAGCCATCCGTGCAGCCTGCATCGCCTCGTCACGGGAGACCGGGGCACCGGCGGCGATATTGTTGTAGATTGACCCCGCGAGTAGCCGGCCATTCTGAAGCACGACGCCGAAGCGCCGCCGAACGGCCCGCTTGTCCAGCCATTGCAGATCCATCCCGTCGATCAGGATCGAGCCGACCTCCGGTTTCTCGAAGCCCAGCAGGAGCCGGATCAGCGAGGACTTTCCCGCACCGGATGGACCGACGATGGCGACGAACTGGCCACGTGGCACATGAAGGGAAAGACCGCGCAGCACGAGGGGTGCATCGGGAGCGTAGCGGAACTGGACGTTCACGATCTCGATGGAACCTTCGATGTCCCCAGGGTCGGCAGCCCCGTCGTAAACCTCCTCCTCTGCCTGGATCACCGGCGTCACGCGTTCCCAGAGCGGCTTCACATTCAGGACTTCGACCGCCGTCTGCGTCAGGCCGAAGACAGCGCCCAAAAACTGGCCATAGGCGACGTTGAACGCGATGAACGAGGCGGTCGGCATGGCCGTATGCAGACCCTGGCCCATGATGTCCGACCATTCGGTCGGTGTATGGAAGAAGGCCAGCAACTGCCCTGCTTCCACGCCGATCGTCCCGAGGGCCGCCAGGACGGCCAGGTATTGGACCACACTCTTGAACACGATCAGGCGGTTGTTCAGGCGGCGCTGGTGCAGGCCGACCAGCACGCTTTCCAGATAGACCGCGGACCAGCGGCTGAACGCCCGCCGCTCGGCTCCCGCCACCCGCAGCTTCGAAACCGCGCTCAGGAGCTGCAGCACCAAGCCCTGCAGGCGACCGGTCAGCGCCATGGTCTCGCGATTGCGCGCGAGGATCCGCCGGCCGATCAGGTAGATGATGCTGCAGTACATGGCCGCGATGACGATGCCGACCAGCGCAAGCCGCCAATTGTACCAGACGATCAGCATCAGGCTGAAGAGCCCGGAGATGCCGGTCACCAGCGAGGTGTTGATCGTGCCGGTGAGCACGCCGCGGATGCCGTTGATGCCGCTCGCCCGGTTCGCGAGGTCGCCGACCGTAAAGCCACGGAAGAAGGAGGCCGGCAGGTTCAGGAGGCGCACCCAGACGGCGCCCTGGACCCGGTTGTCCATATGGCTCTCCAGGCGGAGCATGGCGAGCGATTGCACGAAGGAGAACGCGGTGAGCGAGATCCCGATCACGACCAGGGCCGAGATCAGGACCGTCAGCTGATCGGTCTGTGCTTCCGGGATGATGGGATCCATGATCCATCCCGTCGCAACCGGTACGGCCAGCGAGAGGAAGCCGCTCAGGATCATCGTCAGAACGAGGTTGCGCGCGTCCCGGTAGCCTCCCTTGAACCCGAAGCGAAAGATCTGCCAGGGATTGAGGCTGCGGCCAGGCAGGTCGGGCGTGAAGGCGAAAGCCTGCGGATCGATGAGGCGCGCGACCTTCGTCGTCACCTTGACGTCGGTCCCATCGGCCGGGTCGACCAGCTGGTAGGACCCTGGGCTGTGCGGTAGGAGAGCAGCGGGGTGCTTGTCCGGCCCGTAGAGCACCAGGAGCGCTCCGTGATCGGATGTCCACCACCGTCCTTCCAGTTCCACTGTCCTTACCTGGATGTCGTGGGCACGGGCATAGATCAGGGCCAGGTCCGCGGGCTTGCCGTTCGGCGGAAGCATGATCGGGCGCGGCTTCAGCATGACACCGACGCGGTCGCATACCAGGGCCGCTGCGGCGAGAAAGGGTGAGGTTTGCCGTTCGAGCGGTGGCGCATCGACCTTCAGGACCTGCACCATTGCTTGCAGGGACCCTGAGAAGATTTGGTCGGAGTAGCTGGCACTGCTGACATCGAGTGCCGTCCGCTCCGCCTCCGTCTGATCGACGAGCATGGTGATGTCGGCCAGCAGCGCGGCGTTCAACACGACCAGATCGTCCCGCCAGTCCGGTGTGGCGAGCCATTGAGCCACCGAAATGGCAGTGACGTCGCCCGCGGATGTCGCCGTCGCGCACGACATCCGCGTCACGAGCCGCCGCCGCCCTGCCGTCCCATCGGTGACTCCAGGCGGAAGCCAGACCGGTGCCGCGGCCGCCTGCAGGACGTCCCCTTGCTTGAGCGTGATCTGTTCGCCTGGCCTGATCACTACCGTGCCCGCCGGCGGGGTCGATGCCGTGGCACTCGTGATGCGGTCGAGCCAGTCCTGCCAAAGGGTCACGACCGTCGGATCCTGCTCGGACGATCCCGTGCCTCCGAGCTGCAGCTTGCTCGTAGGGAGTTCTGCGATCTCGGCCTGATTGGACGGCACGGCCAGGAGCCGCTGACCCTGTTCGGCGGCGACGCCCGCCACCAGCGAGCCCGCGGGCACGGTGAACAGGAACGTGCGCCGGCCATCCAGCGGATCGGCGGCGGGAGCGAGATAGAAGATCTCGACCCGACCGGAGAGCACCAGCCGCAGCTTGGCCGGGTCGGACAGGAAAAAGCCGTCCATGCCGTCCATGACCTCGCGGTCCAGCGACAAGGCCAGCGCCATGCTGCGCGCAGGCTCGCTCCAGGTGCGCGAGATGATCGCGGTGAGGTCCTGCGTACCACCGAACAGGCTCGCCAGATCGGTCATGCGGCAGCTACCAGTTCGGCGTAGCGGCCCTTGGCAGCCGTCAGGCTGCTGTGCGTGCCGCGCTCGACGATTTTCCCCGCATCCATGACGATGATCTCATCGCAGTCGCGGATCGTGCTGAGCCGATGGGCAATGATGATGCAGGTGATGCCGCGCCGGCGCAGGTTCTGGTCGATCTCCTGCTCGGTGAGGGGATCGAGGGAGGCGGTCGCCTCGTCCAGAACCAGGATCGACGGGTTGCGCACGAGGGCACGAGCGATCTCCAGGCGCTGCCGCTGGCCGCCGCTGAAATTGCCGCCGCCTTCCTCGACGACGCTGTCGTAGCCTCCGGGCCGTGCCGCGACGACGTCATGGATGCAGGCGTCCTTGGCTGCTTCGACCACGGCGGAGCGCGGGATGTTCGCGTCCCAGAGAGTGAGGTTGTCGTGCACCGTCCCCTCGAACAGGAAGATCTCCTGGTCCACCGAGGCGACGGACGCGGCGAACACCGTGCGCGGGATCTCCTTGATGTCCTGCCCGTCGTAATGCACCTGACCATGGGCTGGCTCGTACAGGCCTAGCACCAGGTGGCCGACCGTGGATTTGCCGCTGCCGGTACTGCCGACCAGCGCCACCCGCTGGCCAGGATGCAAGGTGAGACTGAAGTCTTCGATCAGCGGCGGATCGAGCGGGCTGTAGCCGAACGTCAGGCCGGTCAGGTCGAGCCGCCCCGTCAGGCGTGTGCTGCCATTGGCGAGCTTCACGATCTGCGGATCGTCATGCGCGAGCACGGGATCGGTGCGGAACGCCAGGACGTCGTCCAGCCGGTTGAGATGGCCGGAAATATCCTGCAGCTGCGAACCGAACGACACCAACTGCTGGATAGGCCCGACGAAGTTGCCCATCATCGCCTGGAAGGCGACGAGGGCGCCGACGGTCAGGTTGCCGGTCATGATCTGCCATGCACCGACCCCCAGCACCGCCGCGGTGGTCAGGTGGCCCAGGAGGGTCGGGGCCATGTTCAGGCTGAGGGACACCCGGCCCAGCCGCTGGCCCATGTTCAGGTTGTTGGTCTGGTAGCCAGACCAGATGCGGAAGAAATCGCTCTCGGTGCCGCTGGCCTTGATGGTCTCGATCGCCTGCAGGCCAGCCATCGACGCTCCGGCGAGCTTGGCGGTCACGTTCAGCTGAACGTTGCTCAGGTCCCGGCGCTTGCGCTGCACCAGGCGCAGGACGAGCAGGTTGAGCGCGGTGAGCCCGGTTGCGATCAGGGTCAGCTCGACGCTGTAGAGTGCCATGACCCCGCCATAGACGAAGACCATCAGGCAGCTGACCAGTGTGCTGGGCAGCGGTCCGGCCAATAGGGAAGCAATGACCGACGCCGACTGCACGCGCGTCGCAACGTCGCCCACATAGCGCTGGGTATAGAAGACCACCGGCACGCGCAGGACGTGCCAGAAGAACTGGCTGGCCAGGATGACCGCGAACTTGACCTGGAGCTTGAGCAGGTCGCGCTGCTGCATCCAGACCAGGAGGCCGTTCAGGATGGCTGCCAGCGCGATGCCGACGAGCAGCGGGAACAGCCAGTCGGTGAAGCTTCGGACCAGGATCTCGTCGACGAAGACCTTCAGGAGGAACGGCAGGAGGAGGCCCGCCAGCGCGATCAGGAAGCTCGTGCCAGCCACATGGGCCAGCGCATCCTTCGACCCTTGCGTGCGCTGCCAGAGCGACTTCAGCACGCTCGGTCGCTTGCCGCCCTTGGTGAAGTCTGGTCCGGGCGCACCCTGCAGCACGACACCAGTGAAACCGTTAGAGAAATCTTGGACCGAGATCGTCCGGGGTCCGCTGGCCGGGTCGTTCACGAACACCCGTTTGCCCGATCTGCCTTCGAAGACGATGAAGTGGTTGAAATTCCAGAAGACCAGGTAGGGTGGTGGCAGGGCCAGCGCCTCGTCCAGCTCCAGCTTCAGCCCCTTCATGTCCAGGTGGTAGGCCCTGGCGCCGCGCACCACGGCGCTGGCACGCACGCCGTCGCGCGACACGCCGCAGGCGACGCGCAGTTCTTCGAGGGGAACGCGGCGGCCATAATAGGCCAGGAGGCTGCCAAGTGCTGCGGCACCGCACTCCACGGCCTCCATCTGGAGGACGGTCGGCGTCCTGACCCGATGGCCCCAGGGTAGCCGCAGCGTCATCGCGGGGCCAGCCAGGTTTCATATAGGGGCACCACGAGGTCGATCGGACGCCGGTTCTCTACGGTAATGGCGGCCACGGCCGTGGTGCCGGGCGTGATCTTGATGGCGGGTCCCTCCGAGGACGACCAGCGCAATCCGCTGGTCGTGGCGGCATCCTGGCTCAGGTCCAGTCGGACCTCGATCGGCGAGCCCGCGGCCAGCATCTGTTCCACCAAGTCCTCGTTGCTCAGGATCGCCTGCAGCCCTTCGCGCGTGACCGGCAGGGCGCTCACGCTGCTGACGGTGGCATGGATCGTCCCGTAGATTTCCCGCTCCACCGAAGTCGGGCCAATCTCGGCTGTCATGCCGGGCGCCACCCGCTTGCCCTGGCTGATCGGCAGGAAGGCGACGGTCTGCAGACCGGAGCCTTCCTCCTCGATGACCACCACGCTCTGTCCGGCAGGCACCTGTGCCCCGAGCTTGGTCGCGATCTCGGTGACCATCCCGTCGGTCGGGCTGCGCAGGATCCGGGTCTGCTTCAGCTGCGTGTCGATGTCCGCCAGCCGGTTGCGGGCGGCGATGATCTGGCTTTCCAATTGGAGGCGCGCCAGCTCCTGCTGGTTCTCGAACTCGATCTGGTCGATGGAAAGGATCGTCAGCTGGTTGTTCAGGTCGCGCAGGTTGCGCTCGGCATCGTCCAGCCGCGCCTTGGTCGCCTCCAGCTCGTCGCGGGTGATGAAGCCCTGTTTCAGCTCGCCCTGCTCGGTAGCATACAGGTTGCGCAGGAAGGAGACGTCCTGCTGGACGGACGCCATGCTCTTCTCGATCGCGGCCTGCTGTTTGACCTGGCTCTCGCGTCGGCGGGCGATGTCCTGCTGCGACATGGCGACGAGCCGGCTGTATTGCCCATCCAGGTCGTTCAGGACCCGTTGCGCTGCTTCACGCTCGGTGTCGAGCTGCGGCTGGAACAGCGTCACCAGCGGATCGCCCTCCTTCACCTCCTGACCCGTCTTGACGCTGATGGCAGAGACGATGCCCGTGGCTTCTGCCGCGACACTGTAGATCAGGCTGTCGCGCTTGAGGATCACACCCATGCCTTCGGCACGGAAGGGCAGGCGACCAAGAAAGCTCCAGGCGAGAACCGCCGCGACGGCCAGCCCCAGTATCGCCAGCAGGATCCAGGAGGCGGGTGAACTGAGACGCAGGGCCGTGTTGAGCTGCTCCGGATCGCGCAGGCGTCGAACGGCTTCTTCGCGGAAGATGGAGGCCATTGTCCTACCTGATCGTGTCGGCCCGGCAGTACTGGTGCTAAGTCGAACGTCGGAGAAGATCAATGAGTGCCGTGTACAGGCTGTATAATAAATCCGACTTCAATGGCTGCTCACTGTTCCAATTGGCGGAAATGCACCAGTTGGTTCCGTTGGCGCCTTCGAGCCAGGTATTCAAGCTCAATACTCCGATGTCGCTGCCACCCTTGAATGCGGCTGCACGCCACTCCCGCTTGTCTGCCAGTCCAGGGTTGATGCGCATCGCCGGCAAGGCTGCGACCTCATTCATGAAGCCACACAATTCTCGTGCAGTGAACAGCCACTCGATGTCGCGATTCCCGAAGGTAAGCACCTCGGCCCCGCGTGGCAGGTCGATGTCCCGCAGCGCCTGCAGAACCGCCCGTCGCCCTGCGGTATCGGCCCTCAGGTAGCGTTTTCTCAGGTCGTGGGCCTGGGCCGATTTGAGAATGAAGAACTCGCGGGGGGTCAGGAACGGCCGGCAATGGGGTGCTATCGCCTCGACCTGCTCACGGCCGACGAGTTCGAGCACGGCGGTCGTAGCGGTGTTGTCGCTCATCGAGATCATCAGGCAGGCCAGCGTCTGGACCGTGAGCGACACGTCGGCAGGCCAGTCGTGCAGCACGCCGGACGGCAACGCACGCCAGCCAGGTTCCAAAGGCACGAGATCAGTCCAGGCGATCTTCCCGGCTGCCACCTGCCCGGCCAGCACCTTGAGGATTGCCAGCTTGAAGGCAGAACCCACCGCCATCAGGCGATCGGGTTCGATCGCGAGAACCTGCTCGTTATTGCGTATCACCAGGAGGGACAGGCTTTCTGGCAGCTTGCGAAATGCCGCCGCTGCCTCCTCAAGGCTCCCGAACCGCGGGGACGCCGTGGAGAAGCGCAGTGACGCGAGGCGGCCAGCCAGGTCCAGTGTCAGCATCACTGGAACGGACCCCCGCTCAAGCTCGGCCAGATAGCCCTCACCGCTGCTGCGGACGTTGCGGAGCGAACCGAACTGTTCTGCCAGCGCATCCACCATCAGCTTCAGCCTGGCTGGAGGCAGCGTGTTGCGGAGGTCCTCGGTGAACCAATTCCCCGGGTAGAGTCGCCGCTCGAACAGCTCGCGGACGATGGCAGGTGGCGTATCGGGAACGGGCGGACGGTAGCCGATGCGTTCGCTGACGGCGCCGGCCATGCCGGTGACCGCCCAACGAGCCAGTCGCATCGTGCTCGCCAGCATCAGTGATTGCCCCACCCGCATTGCCTGGGCCCGAATCTATCGGGAAAGCGACCGGGTAGGCTACCCGGTTGCGGGACGACTGCTTCCTCAGTCTGTCCGGCGTGTTCCCTGGCGCACCATTCGCTGAAATGCCTCGACGTCCCCGGTGGATGGATCCTGCCCCGTGAAGCTGCGGACATATTCAGCAGTATAGCAAAGGCGCTGTTCGCGCGGCTCGTTCAGCTCCAGGGCATAGTAGCCGATCTGCATGAAGTAGAGCACACGGGCGCGGATGAAGGCGTCGGACTCTCCATAGCCATGCCGGGCGAACAGCTGCCGGATCGCTTCGACCCGAGCGTCGTCTTCTTCCTTCACGACCCGGCGCAGGTCGGGCGACCGGCGCGCCCATTCCCTGATGGCGAAGTCGAGCCGGGGGTCGAACAGCGCCTCGTCCGTCCAGCATTCGAATACCTGCAGCACGCCTTGCGTGATGCTTCCTGACGGCCTTCTCGCCTGCTCCACGATGTCGCGCGTGTTGGTGTCCCGCCAGAGCCCGACCAGCTGATCGAGCAGGTCCCGCCGATCCTTGAAGTACCAGTAGAAACTCGACCGCGAGACCTCCAGGCGTTGTGCCAGGGGGAGGATCTTCACGTGGTCGACGCCGGCCACGATCAGCGCGGCGCGTGCGGCCGCGAGCCAGTCTTCCCGCGTCGCTCGTGTCTGCGGGTAGCCGCCATTGCCGTTTCGACCGTCAGCGTCCATGCCGCACGCTTAACCTGGGGCTCGGCCGTGCACCACCCGCCTCGCATTTTTTCTGTACACAGGTGTCTAGGCGCCGCTTCCGGCCTCCGCTAAGGATGAACTGGCATCCAAAGGGATGGGGTTCGGTCGATGAAGTCGCACTACCGGGTGGTGGTCGTTGGCGGCGGGATCGTGGGCGCCAGCGTCCTCTATCACCTGGCGAAGCTCGGCTGGAGCGAGGTGGCGCTGATCGAGCGCCGCGAGCTGACGGCCGGCTCCACCTGGCACGCCGCGGCGGGCTTTCATGCCATCAATGCCGATCCAAATATCGCGGCCCTGCAGGACTACACGATCCGGCTCTATCGCGAGCTGCAGGCCGAGACCGAGGTCGATCTCGGCCTGAACTTCACAGGCGCCATCACGTTTGCCGGCGCGCCTGAGCGCTGGGAGTGGCTGCACGCTGCCCTGTCGCTGTTCAAGAGCATGGGGCTGGACGAGGCCCGGCTGATGCCGCCGGACGAGATCAAGGAGCTCTGCCCGATCGTCGATACCAACGGCGTGCATGGCGGCCTCTGGGACCCGAACGACGGGTATCTCGATCCCTACGGCACGACGCATGCCTTCGCGGACGTCGCACGGCGCAATGGCGCCGAGATCATCCTGCGCAACCGGGTGCTGGAACTCCGCCCGCGTGCCGACGGGTCCTGGGAGGTCGTGACCGAGCAGGGCACGATCATCGCCGAGCACGTCGTCAACGCCGGGGGCCTTTGGGCGAAGCAGGTCGGGATGATGGCAGGCGTCGACCTGCCGGTGACACCGATGGAGCACCACTACCTGGTGACGGAGGCGATCCCGGAACTGGTGGCGCTCGACCGCAAGATCCCGACGCTGGTCGACCTGGAGGGCTTCACCTACGCCCGCCAGGAGGGCAAGGGCCTGCTGCTCGGCGTCTACGAGCGCAACCCCAAGCACTGGAACGTCGAGGGAGCACCCTGGGACTACGGCATCGAGCTGATCCCGGAGGACATCGAGCGCATCTCGCCCGAACTCACCAAGGGCTTCGAGCGCTATCCTGCTCTGCAGACGGCCGGCATCAAGCGCTGGGTCAACGGCGCCTTTACCTTCACCCCGGACGGCAACCCACTGATCGGGCCGGTGCCGGGCCTGCGCAACTACTGGTGCGCCTGCGGGGTGATGGCTGGCTTCAGCCAGGGCGGCGGTGTCGGCCTGTCCCTGGCGCAATGGATCATCGAGGGCGAACCGGGTGCCGACGTGTTCGGCATGGACATCGCCCGCTACGGGGAGTTCGCGTCCAACCGGTCCTATCTGAAGGCGACGACCGGGCAGTTCTATGCCCGGCGCTTCCTGCTGACCTACCCGAACGAGCAGCTGCCGGCCGGGCGGCCCTTGAAGGTGCCGCCCTGCTACGACCGGATGACGGCCCAGGGTGCCGAGTGGGGTGTCAGCTTCGGCATGGAGCTGCCGCTCTACTTTGCACCGACCGGCCAGCCCTTCGTGGAGACGCCGACCTTCAAGCGCTCGAACGCGTTCCCGATCGTGGAAGAGGAGTGCCGGGCGGCCCGCGAAGGCGTAGCCATGCTCGATACGACGGCCTTCTCCCGCTACAAGGTCACTGGTCCGAAGGCGGCTGCCTTCCTGGACCGGCTGCTGGCATGCCGGTTGCCGAGGCCGGGCCAAGTCCGGCTGGCGCCGATGCTGAGCCCGTCCGGGCGCCTGATGGGCGACCTTACCGTATTGGCCTGGGACGAGCAGACCTTTTGGCTGATGGGCTCCTACTACCTGCGTGCCTGGCACATGCGCTGGATGAACGCGCAGATGCCGGAGGCCGGCGTGACCGTCCGGGACATCTCAGATGCGACAGTGGGGCTGGCCCTGATGGGGCCGAAGGCCAGAGACCTGCTGACACGCGTGGCGGAGGCGGACGTCGGCAACGAAAGCTTCCGCTTCATGACCTGCCGGGACATGGATGTTGGTCTGGTCCAGGCGAAGGTGGCGCGGATCTCCGTGTCGGGTGAGCTGGGCTACGAGATCAACATGCCGGCCTGCGAGCAGGGGGCGGTGCACACGGCACTCCTGGAGGCGGGACGCGAGCTGGGCCTGCGCCAGATTGGTTACGGAGCGCTCAACTCGCTGCGGTTGGAGAAGAGCTACGGCATCTGGTCGCGCGAGTTCACCTGGGCCCATACGCCCCGGATGAGCGGCCTGGATCGCTTCGTCGCCTACGAGAAGCCTGACTTCATCGGCCGGGACGCGGCGCTGGCCGAGCGGGCAGGGCAGCCGCCGGCGCGTCGCCTGGTTATGCTGGAGGTGGAGGCGGACGATGCCGATGCCTCAGGCTTCGAGCCGGTCTGGCGGGGCGAGCGGCGCGTCGGCCAGATTACTTCGGGCGCCTTCGGCCACCATAGCGGCAAGAGCCTGGCACTAGCCTATGTCGACCATGCGGTGATCGTCGAGGAGCCAACGCTCGAGGTCGACGTGGTCGGCATCCGCCGACCAGCCCATCTGATCCCGGCCTCGCCGGTCGATCCGTCCGGGGTACGGATGCGCGCCTGATCCCACGCCTCTTGGAGGTAGTTCGCCATGTCAGATCGTGGTCGTTCGGGAAGAAGGGTCCGGCGGGAAGGCCCGTCTGCCAGCATCCGGCGGGGCGCGCCTGGCTACCGGAACCTGGTCAACACGCTGGAGCCGCAGCGCGCGTTCTCCAACGATCATGTCGCCCACATCCACCAGACGGCGCTTCGCGTGCTGGAGGAGCTGGGGATGCGGGTCCTCAATCCGGAGGCTCGGCAGCTGCTAACGCGAGCTGGCGCCAGCGTCGACGAGGCGAGCGGCATGGTCCGGATCGGCCGCGAGCTGGTCGAGGAGGCGCTGAAGACGGCGCCGTCCCAGTTCGACATGGCCGGCGCCGTGCCGGAGCGGGATGTCACAATCGGCGGAAAGCACGTGGCCTTCCTCTGTGTGGGCGGGCCGCCGCACGTCACCGACCTGGACCGGGGCAAGCGGCCCGGCACGGTCGCGGACATGCAGGACTTCCTGAAGCTGTCCCAGCATTTCGACGTGCTGCACATCCAGTCGTCCAACGTCGAGCCGCAGGACGTGCCGGTGCAGATCCGCCACCTCCACCAGGCGGAAAGCCAGCTCACCCTCTCGGACAAGCCGCTGTTCGTCTATGCGCGCGGCAGCGGGCAGGTCCACGACGTGTTCGAGATGATCCGGCTGGCGCGCGGCTTGGACGCGGAAGGCTTCCGGTCGCGGCCGCACTGCTACACGGTCATCAACACCAACTCGCCCCGGCAGCTCGACATCCCGATGTGCCAGGGGATCATGGACTTCGCGCGGGCGGGACAGGTCGTGGTCGTCACACCCTTCACCCTGGCGGGTGCGATGGCACCGATCACCATTCCTGGTGCCTTAACGCTGCAGCACGCCGAAGCGCTGGCGGGGATCACCCTGGCGCAGATGGCACGTCCGGGCTCGCCGGTGATGTACGGGTCGTTCACCTCCAACGTCGACATGAAGTCGGGCTCGCCCGCCTTTGGCACCCCTGAGTTCGTGCGGGCAGCGTTCGGGGCGGGACAGCTTGCCCGACATATCGGGCTGCCCTGGCGGGGCTCGGCCGCCACCGCGTCGAACGTCGCTGACGCGCAGGCCACCTACGAGTTCCTGAACTCGGCCTGGGGGAGCCTGCTCGGCGGCGTGAACATGATGGTGCATTCGGCCGGATGGCTGGAGAGCGGGCTTGCCGCCTCGTTCGAGAAGTTCATCCTGGACGTGGAGATGCTGCAGATCTTCGCCGCCCTGTTCCAGCCGATCGAGCTGGACGAGGACGCGTTCGGCTTCGACGCCATCGCGGAGGTGGAGCCTGGCGGCCATTTCTTCGGCGCCACGCACACCATGTCGCGCTATCAGACGGCGTTCTACGAGCCGCTGGTTTCGGACTGGCGCAATTTCGGGCAGTGGTCCGACGACGGTGCCAAGACTGCCACGATGCGGGCGAACGAGATCTGGAAGAAGGTCCTGCGCGAGTTCGAGCCGCCGCCGCTCGACCCGGCCGGAATGGAAGCGGTCAGGGAGTACGCGGCGCGGCGCATCGCCGAGGGCGGAGCGCCGATCGATTGAGCAGACGGAAGGAGCAGGGATGACCGGGACCGGCAGCGGGCTCGCCACCAGGGCGCGCGAGATCGCCTTGACGCTCACCTCCTGGCCGAGTGTCACCGGCACGGCGGGCGAGGCGGCGTTCGCGCACGAGCTGGCGCGGATGCTGGCGGGCCTTCCGTACTTCCAGGCTCATCCGGAGGACCTGGTCGTCCAGCCAGTGCCGGGTGGCGCGCATCCGCGCTCCAACGTGCTGGCGCTGGTGCGGGGCAGGGGCGAGCGCGTCGTGGTGCTGGCCGGGCATTTCGACGTGGTGCCGGTGGACGATTATGGCGATCTCGCGGAACTCGCCTTCTCGCCGGAAGAACTGCGGCCGAAGCTGATCGAGCGGCTGGAAGCGATGGGCACCTTCGCGCTGGCGCTGGAGGATCTGCGCTCCGAGCGGTTCCTGCCGGGGCGTGGGCTGCTCGACATGAAGTCGGGACTGGCGGCGGGCATCACGGTGCTGGAGCGCTTTGCGGCCGATCCGGACCGGGAAGGCAGCCTGCTGCTGGTGGCCACACCCGACGAGGAGGACCGCTCGGCCGGCATGCTGGCGGCGGCGGAAGCTTTGCCGTCCTTCTTGCGCGAGCGGGGGCTGCGGGCGGAACTTGGGATCAACCTGGATGCCACCTGCGACAATGCCGATGGTGCGGATGGGCGGATCGCGGCCATGGGCTGCATCGGCAAGCTGCTGCTCAGCGCGCTGGTGGTCGGCAAGGAGTCGCATGCCTGCTACCCGATGGACGGGGTGAATGCCGCCTATCTGGCCGCCGAGCTGGTGGCGGAGATGGAGTTCGCACCGGAGCTGGGCGAGCGGTCGGGGGAGGAGACCGCATCGGCGCCGACCTCGCTCGGCATGAGGGACCTGAAGTCCCTCTACAACGTCACCACGCCCGGGCGGGTCTGGACGTTCTGGAACGTGCTGACCCAGCGTCGTTCGGCGGCCGAGGTGCTGCAAATCGCGCGCGAGATCGCGGGCCGGGCGGTCGACCGGGCCGAGGAGCGGATGCGGGAGCGGGCGGAGCGGGCACCAGGCGGATCCGCTCCCAGCGAGGCGTGGTCGCGGCTGTCGGTGATCGATTTCGGCGAGCTGCACGCGCGGGCGGTGGCGCAGGATGCGGGGTTCGCAGAGCGCTTCCGGGCGAAGGCCGCGGAACTGGCCCGGGCCGAGGATCTGGACTTTCCGACGCGCTGCCGGATCCTGACGGAGACGGCATGGGACGCTGCCGGCGGGGAGGATCCGACGATCGTGCTGGGCTTCGCGTCGATGCCCTATCCAGCGGTGAACTGGCCCACGGACGGGTCGGGCGATGCCAGGCGCGAGCTGATCCTCCAGGCGATCCGACAGACGTCGGACGAGACGGGGACCGGTATCTCGGCGCGCTACCACCTACCGGTGATCGTCGACATGAGCTTCCTGGGGCCAGTCGAAGCAGCGGATCTGAAGGTGGTGGCGGATGCCACGCCGATCTGGGGCTCCAGCATCATTTGGAACATGGAGGAGCCGACGCCGGCCATTCCGACGGTCAATATCGGGCCGTGGGGGCGGGACTACCATCACTGGCTGGAGCGGGTGGAGGAGCACTATGCCTTCGAGGTGCTGCCGCTGCTGGTGGAGAACGTGGCGCAGAGGGTCCTGGCGGCTCGCACGAGCTGACGGGGTGTCAAGCTCGTTCCAGATCCGTCCTACACGCGTCCAATTGTAGCTTTCTCTTCACTAAACTCGACCGACGGTCCATGCTCGGGCGACGGCGGCTTCAAGATCGGACTTGGCCACCGCTGGGAAGATGCATGCCGTTGCGCGATCAGCTCACGCAGGCCGGTCTGTCGCTCACCCCGTCGGAAGCGAAGATCGTGCAGGTGCTCCTGTCGGATTATCCGGTGTCCGGCCTCGGCACTGCGACCAGTCTCGCCCGCCGTGCCGGCGTCAGCGACCCGACCGTGGTCCGGCTGGTGGTGAAGCTCGGTTACGAAGGCTTCCATCATTTCCAGTCGAAGCTCCTGGAGGAGCTGGAAGCTCGGCTGCACTCGCCGCTCCTGATGATGGAAGCGAAGCGCCACGCCGCATCGGACCGGAGTCTCCCGCAGCTTTATCTCGATTCGGTGCTGCGGCGGGTTGACGAGACCCGGGCCGCTACCCCCGCTCAGACCTATGATCACGCCACTCGGCTGATCCGGGCAACCAAGGGCCAGGTGGTGCTGCTGGGCGGCCGCTTCAGCCGCAACATTGCCTCGATGTTCTCCAGCTACCTCGAGCAGTTTCGCCCAGGAGTCCATGACCTGGGTGTCCTGGCACCCGTCGACTTCGATCGCCTGATCGACCTCGGCAAGCGCGACCTGCTCGTGGTGTTCGACTACCGGCGCTATCAGTCGGACGTGATCCGCTTCGCCCGGCAGGCAGCGGAACGTGGCGTCACCATCATGCTGTTCACCGATCCCTGGCGTTCACCGATCGCGGAGGTGGCGGAAGTTGTCCTGGTGGCGCCCATCGAGGCGGACTCTCCCTACGACACGATGGCGCCGGCCGTGGCTCAGATGGAAGCAGTCCTGGCCCATGCCGTCGCAACGATGGACGAGACCGTCCGAAGACGCATCGAGGCGATCGAGAAGATCCGCCACGCGAATGCCGTGACCATCGACGAGTCGGAGCCGGAACCTCGGACGGTCGATCGTCGCCGCAAGTCGTCTTCGCGAACGCCGATGCCAATTCCTGGAAAGCAGCCGAGCCCATGAACGAACCCTTGCCCCGCCGTGACGCGCCGTTCCAGCCCGGCAGGACGGCTCTCCTGCTCGTCGACATGCAGCGAATCTGGCTGGAGCCGGGCCTGGATCCGGGGCATGCGGACTGGGGCACCGACCATTACTTCTTCCGCCAGACCCGCGACACGGTGATCCCGAACCAGCGACGGTTGCTGACCGCGGCCCGCGCCGCTGGCGTGGAAGTGCTGCACACGATCATCCAGAGCCTGACCGAGGACGGCCGCGACCGCTCGCTCGACCACAAGCTCACGCCGATCCACATCCCGCCGAGCCTGCCCGAAGGGCTGCCGCCGCCCGATCTGGCACCGGTCGGCGACGAGATCCTGCTGCCGAAGACCTCGTCCGGCGTCTTCAACTCGACCAACATCGATTATCTCCTCAAGAATCTCGGCATCCATCATCTCGTCGTCGTGGGGATCCTGACCGATCAGTGCGTCGACATGACGGTCCGCGATGGCGCGGATCGAGGCTACCTGGTGACCTGCGTGGCCGATGCCTGTGCCGCACCGACGCCCGAGCGGCATGCGAACGCGTTGAAGGCGTTCGGTGGCTATTGCTGGGTGGCGGATACTGCCGCCGTCGAGGAGCGGTTTCGTGCACTGGCCAGGGAGGTGGGCTGATGATGGCCGACCAAGACCTGGCACCACTGGTCAGCATCGTCACAACCGATCTGGCCGCGATTACGCGCGGTCGTCCCCTGACCCATGAGCGCCTGGATCGGATCGCCGAGGTGGGTGTGGGTTGGGTACCCGCCAATCTGTGCCTGACGGCGTTCAACACGATCGCCGGTCCCAATCCCTGGGGCTCGATCGGGGACCTCAGGATCATTCCGGACCAGGCAGCCAGGTACACGACCGATCGGACCGGGGCGCAAACGCCGTTCGACATGGTGATGGGCGACATCGTCGAACTCGACGGCACGCCCTGGAGCTCGTGCACCCGGGCTCAGCTGAAGGATGCGCTGGCAACCCTGAAGGAAATGACCGGGCTCTCGGTGCTCGCCACCTTTGAGCAGGAGTTCCAGCTGGCTCCGAAAGAATCGGAGGCACGACCGGCTCATGCCTTCTCTTTCGAGGCGCTGCGCCAGGCCGACCCGTTCGCGCCCCGCCTTCACGCTGCATTGAAGCAGGCTGGCGTGGAGCCTGAGATGGTGCTGGCCGAGTATGGCGCGCACCAGTTCGAGGTGACCTATGCGCCATGCGATGCGCTGGCCGCTGCCGATCGTGCGGTCGTGGTCCGCGAAATTGCCCGGGAGGTCGCCCGCCATGTCGGGCGGCGCGCCAGCTTTGCACCCAAGCCGGTACGCGACGGCGTGGGCAATGGCGTCCATATCCATTTCAGCTTTTTGGACGAAGGCGGGCGACCGGCCACCCATGATCCCAACGGACCAGGCGGCCTTTCGCAAAAGGCGGGCTCCTTCTGTGCCGGTGTGCTCCGCCATCTCCCGGCCATGGTCGCCTTCACCGCGCCGAGCGTGCCCTCCTACTACCGGCTGGCGCCGCATAACTGGAGTGCCTCCTATACCTGGCTCGCCGAACGCGACCGCGAAGCCAGCCTGCGGATCTGCCCGACCGTCACCATTGGCGGGCGTGACATCGGCAAGCAGTATAACATCGAATTTCGTGCCGCTGACGCTACCGGGAACCCGTATCTGGCGCTGACGGCCATCGTGCGTGCTGGCCTTGCCGGCATCGTCGATAATCTGCCGCCGCCGCCGCTGGTCTCCGGCGATCCGGCAGCGATGAGCGAGGACGAGCGGCGCAAGAAGAGGCTGGTGCGGCTGCCGCAATCACTCCCCGAGGCCATGGC
Organism: Geminicoccus sp.; assembly: GCF_036263595.1. Lineage (NCBI taxonomy): Bacteria > Pseudomonadati > Pseudomonadota > Alphaproteobacteria > Geminicoccales > Geminicoccaceae > Geminicoccus > Geminicoccus sp. The sequence goes on from NZ_DATAGQ010000085.1 coordinate 37,358, forward strand.
GGCACTCGAGTCCGATCAGGCCGTCGGCAACTGGTTCGCACGGAGCTTCCTGGACAGCTTCCTGGCCGTGAGACGTGCGGAGATCGACCTGCTGACGGGCCAGGACGAGGCGGCGATCTGCGACACCTACCGGGCGCTCTACTAGTGTCGGCGACGGACTGGCCCGCACCGGTCTCGCTCATCAACGCTGGCGGCACGTCCGACATCGTCCTGATCTGCGAGCATGCGTCCAACCACATGCCGAAGGAGTACGGGCGACTCGGTGTGAGCGAGGCGGACCTGCAGCGGCACATTGCCTGGGACATCGGCGCAGCCGCGGTGACCCGCGGTCTTTCGCAGCTCCTGGACGCACCTGCTTTTCTCGGAACCTATTCCCGTCTTCTGGTGGACCTCAACCGTCCATTCGGCGTGCCGTCGAGCATGCCGGTACGTTCGGAGTGCACGGACATTCCCGGCAATGCTGGCCTCACGGACGACGAGCGCCAGCGGCGTCGGCAGATCATCTTCGAGCCGTTCCATGCCGCCGTGGCGATGCACCTCGATGAACGAGCATCCTCAGGCAAGCCCACGCGGCTGGTGACGATCCACAGCTTCACGCCGGTCTTCCTGGGGATGCCCAGGCCTTGGCACGCCGGCATCCTCTATGATCGTGCAGAAGCATTCGCCCTTCGGGTCATCGAAGGTCTGAGCGCCGACCGCTCGCTCGTGATCGGGCGCAACGTCCCCTACGGGATCGACCGAGCCGAGGACTATGCTGTGCCGATCCACGGCACCGATCGCGGCAACCCCGCGATTCTCGTCGAAATTCGCCACGACCTCATCGCGGTTGAGCGTGGTGTTGCCGAGTGGATCCAGCGCCTGGGTGAGGTGCTAGGGCACGAGAACAAGATGGATTCGAGGAGCAACTGATGTCGGAGACAGATGCGGCCATTGCCGCCGTCCAGGCCGAGATCGAGGCCGATCGCGACTGGGTTGTCCAGCTCACGCAGAAGATGGTGCAGATCCCCACCGTCAACCCGAAGTTCCAGTCGGATCCTTCGATCAATCGGGAAGGCGAGTTGCAGGCGCTCCTCGATCCGGTCCTGCAGGCGGAGGGTTTTGAGACCGAGCAGTGGGATGCGCTGCCTGGCCGGCCCAATCTGGTAGGCGAGCGGGCCGGCGACGAGGACCGCAGCCTGATCCTGTGTGGCCATATCGACGTCGTGCCGATCGGCGCTCGCAGTGACTGGAGCGTAGAGCCGTTCGGGGGCGAGATCCGCGACGGCCGCCTCTACGGCCGAGGTGCCGTCGACATGAAGAGCGGTGTCGCCGCCTGCATTGCCGCCGCACGTGCCATCCGGCGCAGCGGGATCGATCTGGTGGGCCGGCTTGCGGTCCATGCGGTCGTCGACGAGGAGGCTGGCGGCTTCGGCGCCATGGACGCGGTGAAACGAGGCAAGCTGGCCAAGGCCGTGCTGGTGGCGGAACCTACATGGGGCGACATCCTGCCGGCTGAAGGTGGCCTGGAATGGGTGCGCGTCACCATTCGCGGCCGCACAGCCCATGCCGGCTGGCGCTACAACGAAGTCTACCCGCAGCGCCACACGCCCGATCGGCTGGAGCCCGGCGTGAACGCGATCGATCTGGCTGCGCGCTTCATGCAGGCGATGCGGTTCTATGAACTGGACCGGGCACGGGCCAGGGAGCATCCGCTCGTTCCCGTCGGGCTCAACACGATCAATGTCGGCGTGATCCATGGCGGTGCCGGCCTCGGCGAGAACGGCCTGCCCAACGTCATGACCAACCCGGCGATCATCCCGGACGTCGCCGTTCTGGATCTCGACATGAAGTTCCTGCCCAACGAAAGTTCTGCCGAGGTGCGCCGGGACTTTGAAGCCTTCGTTCATCACTTCGCGCAGACTGACGCATGGCTGCGCGACCACCCGCCGACGGTGCAGTGGGAGCTGGGTGGGCTGCACTTCCCGGCGATGAACACGCCCGTCGACCACCCGCTTGTCCGCTCGCTCGCCCAGCACAAGGCGCGCCTCGGCAAGACACCTGAGATCCGCGGTTTCGTCGCGGTCTGCGATGCGGCGCACTATGCGGGTGCCGGCGTCGACGGCGTGATCTTCGGGCCATCCGGCGACGGCTTCCATGGAGTCGACGAGTATGTCGACATCGAATCGCTGGTGGAGACGACCAAGGTGATCGCCGCCTCGATCATCGACTGGTGCGGGGTCCGGTAAGCCGCGGCCTTAGCGCTGGCCGGACTCGACCGGATCAGGCCAGCGCATTGCGTCGACGCCTCAACAATTCATCGCTGGCAGCGCCTCATTCGAAATTAGTCTCGCTCAAGCACCAATCCCGGAGCCGAGGCGGTACGCCAGGGTTGCGCCGCATGATCCAGCAACAGCTCGTCGCGCCCCGCAGGCTGCCTATCAACCTCCTGACGTCACGGGCTCGCAACGGACCTCGGTCTTGACCGAGTTTGCGATGAAGCATTGGTCATGGGCCTGATGATGCATGGCTTCCAGCGCGTCGCGGCTGGGCTGTCTGTCGCCAGTGAAACGGACGTCGGGGCGGAGCGTCACGACGGTCATCGCCATGCGGCCGGCCGTGTTCTTCTCCATCACCCCTTCGGCATGGTCACGATAGGCATCGACCACGAAGCCCTTCCTCGCGGCAATCGAGAGAAACCACAGCATGTGGCAGCTCGCCAGCGACGCTACGAATGCTTCTTCCGGATCGACGGCATCCTCGGCTGACATCGGCACCGGCACGACATGCGGCGATGAGGAGGCTCGGACTTCGATCCCGCCATCGAAGCGCCAGTGATGGGCCCGGCTGTAGCGGTTATCGGCAAACATCTGGCCGTTTCGTTCCCAGTCCACGACCACGCTGTACATCGCGGCCATGCTTTCGTCTCCTTCGTCGCGCCGCGGCTTCCCGCCGGTTCATCGTGCCGGACGGGCTCGCCCTACCACTGCCAACCAACTCGACCGGATGATCCCGGCCAGCCCAGTCGGATAGGCCAGCATCACGCCGATGATCAAGATCGCGGTGATGATCGGACGCCAGGCACCGAAGTCCGCCATCAGCTCCGCGAAGACCGTCAGCACGAACGAGGCAATGATGGCGCCGTAGATCGTGCTCGTGCCGCCCAGCAGCACCATCGACAGGATGATGGTGGCGAGGCTAGCGCCGAACACGTCGATCGAGGCGTTACGCTGGTAGGCGGCATAGAAAGCGCCGGCCGCACCAGTGAAGAACGCACTGGCGGCCAGCGTGATCATGCGCTGGCGGACGATCGAGATCCCGCGGGCGATCGCATAGTCCTCGTTGTCGCGCAGCGCCACGATACCGGCCCCGATCCGCGACCGGACGAGTATGCGCAGGAAGACGGTGCTCGCCAGCAGCAGCGCCAGCGCGATGTAGAAGTAGGCGAACTTCCCATCACGGACCATGTTGTGGTCGAACAGATAGAGGCCAGGGATGCGGACGATGCCCTGTGTGCCACCGGTGATCTCCGACTGGCTGAGGATCACCTGCATCACGAGCTGCGCGAAGCCGAACGTGACCAGGATGATATAGATCCCTTTCAGCCGCAGGATCGGGATGGTGACGATGATTGCGGCCAGCGTCGCGATCACGCCGCTCGCGGCCATGGCGATCCAGGGATCCAGCCCCGTCAGCTTTGTGAGCAGGCTGTAGGCGTAGACGCCGATACCGAACAAGGCGAGGTGGCCGAAATTGAACACGCCGCCATAGCCCAGGCTCAGGTCCCAGTTGGACGCCACGACTGCGTAGATGAACGCCATGATCAGGACGTGCCGGCTGTAGGTGTCGCCGAAGACCAGGGGCAGCAGGGCCAGGATCACGAAGCCAACGGCCAGGCCGGCTGCTTCGGCTTGCCAGGAGACCCGGCCGGGCGGTGCGCCGGTCATGCCAAGTGTCCGGCGCGGCCGGCGAAGATGCCTTCCGGGCGTACCATCAAGGTCAGGATCAGGACGGCGAACAGCAGGGCAGGGGTCCAGTACAGGCCAAAATAATAGGAGCAGAAGGCTTCGAAGAAGCCGATCAGGTAGGCGGCGAAGATCGGGCCGGAGATCGAGGAGATCCCGCCGAACACCACGACGATCAGGGCCTTGAGCAGCGGGTCGCTGCCCATGACGGGCGACATGAAGCGATAGCCGCCCATGAAGATGCCGGCCAGGCCCGCCAGCGACGCCGCGATGGCGAAGGCCAGGCCGTAGAGAGCGGTGACGTTCAGGCCGACCAGTAGGCTGGCGTCCTCGTTCTGCGCCACCGCGCGCAAGGCCAGGCCCAGGCGCGTGCGGCTCAGGAACAGCCAGAGCGCCAGAAGGATGAGCGGCGTGATGACGATGATTGCAATCTGGTGCAGCGAGACGCCGACACCGGCGATCGTGGCGTTGCCCTCGACGATCGCTGGGAGCTGCTTCGAGCGCGGCCCCCAGAGTTCCAGGACGCCGTTCTCGAGGAGTGAAGCGGCCGCCAGGGTCGTGATCACCACCACCAGCACGATGTTGGGCCGGCCGATCAGGGGACGGACGACGCTCGCCTGCAGAACCCAGCCAACGCCGGCCATTGCCACGACGGCCAGCGGAAGGGCCACGGGGTAGGGCAGGCCGAATGCCGCGAACTGCCAGGCGATATAGGCGCCCAGCATCATGAACACGCCGTGGGCGAAGTTGAAGACGCCGATGGTCGTC
>NZ_DATAGQ010000086.1:0-6514 GCF_036263595.1 Geminicoccus sp.
GTGGGCAAGACGTAACCCAGATGTTCCTGCCGAGCGGCCGAGCCGACAAGCAGCGATGCGCCAGGGCTCTTGCCGATCCTGACGACCGCCTCAGACAGGCTCTTGCGGAAACAGCAACGTCGACCTCCTGCGATGGCTCGAATCGTCGATGACGGATGATCGCAATCATCCGGCGCGCCGGGCCGGGATGCCACCAGATGTCCAGGACTGGAGCCGAAGGCAGGTCCTGCAAATTACGATGCTGTTCGACGAACTTTGGGAGATGGCGATCCTCTTGAACCGCGACCTTGATGTCCTCGCCAGGATGGAGAACGACCAGATCGAGGCCGTGGTCAGGGAGGCCAGACGGCAGGCCGCCATGGAATGAGGCGGCGCCGGACTTAGAGCCGCTGCCCGTGTCGAACTGCTCGACCACCGATGGCCGGCAGGATGCTGTCGGTGTGACACGGGATGCCAATAGAACCGCCTGGGACCGCTGGCGACGGAGCGGACCGCTGCATCCGTTGGCCCCATCCAGATCCGTCAGAGCTTTTAGGGCTTTCCGCAGCACGAACAGGACAACCCGGTCGAAGGGGAGCGACATTGCGCAGGAATGGATGGTGGAACGCCCTGGCATTTGTTGGGCTGGCGAGCCTCGCCTTGGCCGGCCTGGATATGCAGGCGGAGGCCACGGGCGGCTCCCCTGTCGTTCAAACAGACAAGGGGCAGGTGCAGGGGGTCGTGCGGAACGGCCTGCTGGCGTTCAAGGGCATTCCCTTTGGTGCCTCACCTGCCGGAGAGCGACGTTGGGCCTCGCCTGAACCTGCCGAGCCACGGACCGGCGTCCTGCAGGCTGCCGAGTTCAAGCCACCTTGTGCCCAGGCGGCCCGCTACAACCTGACCGAGGCCAGCGACAACGAGGATTGCCTCTACCTCAACATCACCCTGCCCCACGACGGCAGCAGGCTAGGCGACGAGAGGCGGCCGGTCCTGGTCTGGATTCACGGCGGCGCGTTCGTCGGCGGCTCGGCTTCGCTCTACCGCCTGGATCGCCTCGCCAGGTCGACCGATGCCGTGATCGTCTCGATCAACTATCGCCTGGGCGTCTTCGGCTTCATGCCGCATCCGAGCTTCGAGGCGGCCCATAATGGCGGCTATGCCCTGGAAGACCAGCGCCTGGCACTTCGCTGGATCAAGCAGAACATCGCGGCCTTCGGTGGCGATCCGGACAACATCACGCTTGCAGGCGAATCGGCCGGCGGAGCATCCGTGTGCATGCATGTCGCGACACCCGAACAGACAGCTGGGCTCTTCCACAAGGCCATCATCCAGAGTGCGGCCTGCGTGCATCGGCTTCATGCGGCGGATGAATGGAACGCGTTCGGGACGAAGGTCGCCGAGGAGGTAGGCTGCGACGATCCCGCGACGGCGCTCGCCTGCCTGCGTAGGATGGACCTGCAAACGCTGATGACCGCCGGCGACAAGGTCGCCGGGTCGGATCTCATGGCCTTCGCACCAGTCTATGGCACCGAGACCCTGCCGCGACAGCCATTCCAATCGCTGCAGACCGGCAACTTCGTGCAGGTCCCCCTGCTGAACGGCGGGACCCGCGACGAGTTGCGGCTCTATGTCGGCTACGACGTCCAGGCCGGCAAGAAGATCACGGCCGACAGCTACGGCGCAAACATCCGCGAGATCTACGGTGAGCATGCGACGGTCGTCGAGCAGCTTTATCCGCTTGGCGACTATTCCTCGGCACCAGCGGCTCTGGGCTCGCTGATGTCGGATTTCCGGCCGGGCATCGGGATCAACCACTGCCTGTATGTCGAAACAGCCAGGCTCGCCTCCCGCTACGTGGCCGTCCATCAGATGGACTTCGCCGACCGGAACGCGCCGGTGCTCGGCGTCTCGATACCCGCGACGCCGGATCCCGGCTTCGAGCTGGGCGCGGTCCACTCATCGGAGTTGAACTACTTTTTTCCCAACTTCTCCAACACGTCCAAGATGAATGCGCCAGACCTCGGGCCAGCGTCCCAGGCACTTGCCGACCAGATGGTGGCCACCTGGGCGAGTTTCATGCGCACGGGCGTGCCGATGGCGCCCGGCGTTCCGGCGTGGGAAGCATTCGGCGACAAGGGAACGGCCATGCGCTTGGAGCCCGGCAGGATTGTGACCGTCGATCCTGCCGCCGAGTATCGCTGCCAGTTCTGGCAGTCGCTCTATCCGGAGTATTTCGCCAACTAGTCGACGGATGCTCCCCGCGGCACCGGTGGACCAGGCGGCGCCGCCGCAGGTCGCACCGTTGAAGCGGCAAGCAGGTCCATCGCGGCGGCGCCTCAGAACTTGCGCAGCCTGATGGGGAGCGCGCCCTGCATCGGCTGCCAGGTGATGCCGCCATCGTCGGTCCGCTCGTAGATCCAGCCGGCGGCGGTCTCGTCGTCAAGCGGCACCAAAACCTCCATCCTCTCCCGCGCCTGTACCCGAAACTCGATGGCTCCTGGGGGCAGCAGCAAGGGCGGACCGCCCTTCTCGCCCGGATAGACATAGCGAGGCTGATCGACCGCCGCCTGGCCCGGCGTACCTTGCCAGTAGCTTTCCGCAGCCACGTGTCCATTGATCAGGATGCGCAGGCGGGGAATGGCGGGATTCCCGTCCGGCAGCGTGCCCAGCTTGATCTCGACCAGGAAGGTCGGTTCATCGAGAACGATGATGCCACGCGCCATCTGTCGGGCATGATCGACGCAAACCGCCCGCATGTCACAGTTCCAATCGTTCAACGGACGTGTGCGGTGCGAGTACGCCACCTTTGCGATGCTGGATCAGTGCAGTTCGTCGGCAGAAGCGGCGATTGCGCAAACGACCAGGAACTTCGTCACCATCGTGCGCTTCATCGTGCAGGCCCTAGCAACGATGCGGCTGATCCATAGGTGCTCCTGCGATTGCAGATACAACATGGGTTAAGCGGTGCCCGATGAAGCTGGCAGTCCCCAAAGCTCCATACCTCTCCGGCCATGCCATAACTGGCTCTCTGCGGCACGAGGCGGAGCACCGTGATCGGCGGGGCGCCGATCGGCACCGGATCGGCCAGAGCATGCGGTTGAGACGACCTTAGTTCCAAGTTCATGTTGAAAAAGCGGAACTTCTGTTCACTTTGACGATGAGCAGGAAAACTGTATGATCGTTGTTCGGGAATGCTCATCTTGGTCGATTGGGCGAAAAGCAGGCGGAAGTCGCAGGCTCGTCGCTGCTTCCAGGACAAGTTGCCGCATCCACCGCAAGTTATGGAGAGGGTGCAAGAACGGTATAAGCGATCTCGGGGAGGAGTCTGGCCACCAGGCGGCCGGACGAAATGATATCAGCTAGAAGCGTGTCGGATCAGTCCGCTTTCCATGAAGAAAGCGACACTTGCAATCCGGGAGCATCACACGGGTTGTGGTACAATTTGCACCCGTGCCACACGTCTTCGCATGTCTATCGTGTAGTGCAATCAACGGTTGAGAACGGGCGTTGAGGATCGACTCTTTGCCGAACAGGTCCGAGGACAGCAGGCCACTCCGCTCCATCAGCATGATCGGCGGCATTGCCCTGGGCTATATGCTTGCCGGCATACTCAACATCACGGCCGCACGCACTGGCTACCAGCTCGTGTTCTGGCTGCCCGGTGGCATCATGCTCGCTGCCTTCCTGATCCGGCAGCCCAGGGAGTGGGCTTCTCTCGCTGCAGCCGCAATCGGCATCGATGTGGTCCTGGGTCTCGCCACCGGATCGGACATGCCGGCGGCGCTTCTCTTCGCCTTCAGGAACACGGCCGAAGCACTGGCAGCCGCCTCGCTCTTGTTGTGGGCGGTGCGACCGTGGCCCGGGCTGGAGTCGCCCCGAGCTGTCGTTGCATTTGGGTCAGCGACGCTTCTTATAGCAATGCTGGGAGCATCCGCATCGCTCCTGCTCAGTGGCGCTGGCGGTTTCGCATTGCCCTGGGGCAGCGAGCCGTTCGCATCGTTCGTGTCCCGAACCCTCGGATACCTCATCGTAACCCCTGCGCTGCTGAGCTTGGCGGCGATGCCCTGGAACGTGTGGTCCCGCCCGGCGAAAATTGGGGCCTGCGTGCTCTCCGCCGTGATCGCTGGCATCGCCTTGGCGGCACTGCCGGGCCAACTCAATCAACAGGTGCTGATCATAGCGATCATGGCCCTCCCGGTCCTGGTGCTGGTCACTGCGGCCACCTCGCTCGCGGGAGGTTCCCTGGCTGTGCTCGCGATGGCGGTCGTGGCCAGCGAGATCGCCGTTCCCGGTGTCGAAACGGGAGAGCGGCTGGCCATGGCGAGCCAATGGGGCAGCGTTGTCATCTATCTCGCGACGGCACAGGTGCTGGTCCTTATCGTCGCGGCCCAGGTCGCACAGCGTGCGCAGCTGGCCGAGCAGTTGCAGGCCGCCAAGGAGGCCGCGCAGGCGGCTCATCGCGCCAAGCTGGACTTCCTGGGGGTCATGGGTCACGAGCTCCGGACGCCCATTGCCGCCGTTCTAGGCATGACGGACCTGCTGGACGAGTCCGACCTGCCGGCGCGCGAGAAGGACTACCTGGAAACAATCAGGACGTCCGGGCAACATCTTCTGGCCGTGATCAACGACGTGCTCGACTATGCGCGAGGGGAAACGGGCCGGCTGAGACTCTCGCCGGTAAGCTTTTCCATCGTCGAGCTGATGGAGCAGATCAAGGCGTTCATGGCACCTCAGGCCGCCGAGCGTGCACTGGAGTTGCGCGTCGAGCTCGATGCCAGCCTGCCGCCGGTCGTCTCCGGGGACCCAAGGCGGCTGCGCCAGGTGCTGCTCAATCTCATGAGCAACGCTTTGAAGTTCACCCATCGCGGCAGCGTGGAGGTATCGGTCCGGCACACGCTGCTCGCCCCGAACGTCAACCGGGTCCGCTTCGAGGTGCGCGATACCGGCATCGGTCTGACGCAGGAAAAGGCCAGATCCCTGTTCCAGGCGTTCGACCTCCATGACGCATCCACCACCCGTCGCTACGGCGGGATCGGGCTGGGCCTTGCGATCAGCAGGCGTTTGGTCGACGCGATGGACGGCGCCATGGGACTGGAGAGCCAGCCCGGCAAAGGCAGCCTGTTCTGGTTCGAGGTCACCCTCCCAACAGCGGCCGCCTCCAAGCAGGTAAAGCTCGACCTGTCGGAAATGCCGCCACAGAAGGTGCTGGTCGTCGACGACAGTGCCGTGAACCGGCGTGTGATCCTGCAGATGTTGCGCCGGCATGGCCACGAGGTGACCAGCGCCCGCGATGGGCTCGAAGCGGTCGAGCTCGTGGTCCGCGGGCGCTTCGACCTGATCCTGATGGACGTGCAGATGCCTGTCATGGACGGGCTGGAGGCCACGCGCCTGATCAGGGATCTCAAGTTCCCCCAGGGGCGCACGCCGATCGTAGCCTTGACCGCCAGCATCATGCCAGACGAGTACCAGCGCTGCATCGATGCCGGGATGGACCAAGTGCTGGCAAAGCCGGTAGAGTGGCCGCAATTGTTCGCGGTCATGATGAGCTACCAGGAGGACAACTCGACGCGCGCGCTGGTCGAAGAGCCTCCGCAATAGTCGAGAATGGACGCGGCGAAGAGTGCTGCCTCGCCGCCTCCGTCAATAACCTGCAGACTGGCCGCCCGCTTCTTGGGCAGAACGTCGTGCCGGGTCATGCTGATTCAAGTGTCGGCACGATGTGCTCGCCGCACATCATCGCCGGCCGGAGCGCCGGACCTGCGGACACAATGCCCGATTGATCAAGCCGCCCGCAAACAGGGCTGAGCCTCTTTTTGCAGGCTTCGGCGGTCTAGCACGACAGCTTCCCAACCGTTGCGATAGTAAGGCCCTTACAACAGGGACGTGTACCGCCATGTCTTCGGCAGCGTGTGAGACAGGAATGGCTACAACTTTCGACATGGGGTAAAGCCGCTCACGCGCCAGAAAGCAAGAGAAGTTTCCGGGTAATGTTGAATGTTGTTTCCAAAAAGTATCCGATGGAGCCCTTGATTGGCTGCATCTCGCAGGCGGCACGGAAGGTCCGCACAGATGTTACAATGTACAGCATCCATGTCCAAATAATCATTTTCTGCTTTGGAACAAAACATGGCGGTACTATAAGTCAACGTGAGCAAATATCATAATAATTACTTGACCGTCTAAAGTAATGGTTGATAATTACTAAGTTTTTTTAATAATTCATCTCTTGTGCAAGGTGATATTCTTCAGCTATTGAGCCATCAACAGGACAGTTGGTCCGCCCCTCAGGAAGTTCGATAGAACTTCTCATTAATTCTGGAGACCTTTGATGGCCATTTCTTCCCGTGATCTTCGCGATCTGCTGACTTCCGGCGCGACGTTTTTCGGCGCCAGGCAGCCCTCTGCCACGGTGACGCCGTTTCCGCGTCGGGTTCGTTCGCCGGAGCTGGAGCTGGAGCATTTGCGGGTGGAGCTGGATGCCGAGGCCGGGCTGTTGTTCGCCCGGATGAAGCATCCCGAGCGGGCCTGCTACACG
>NZ_DATAGQ010000087.1:0-4707 GCF_036263595.1 Geminicoccus sp.
AGAAGCGGTCTTAGCACTTCCCACTCAGCGTCGCTGAGGTCGGATGGGTACGGTCGATCGGGCATAGCGATCTCCAGCACGAATGCGCCAGATCAACGCTCTATAACCTCCTCCAGCCACTTTGCGGACAGTCAGTGAGAGCCCGTTTGAGAATGTGCTCAGTGACTGATGCGGCGCAGAAGCAGGTCGCCCATGGCGACGTGGATGAAGGCTTCAGACACCTATAGCGCCCGTCCCGATGTTTGACCGAGAAACGCACCCTCCGCCTGCAAGCGGAGGTGGTCTGGTCGATCGAGATAGCGCGGCGAATGATGGAACGTGGTGAGCCTCCGTACGCCGGCCTGCCTTGCGAGTTCGCCCGCCTGCCTGGCCGTGAGGTGATACCGCGCTGCCGCGATCGCGGCATCCTCGTCCAGGAATGCCGCCTCGATGAACAGATGGTCGGCACCCCGCGCGATCGTGATGATCCGCTCCACATTGACGGCATGGAAGGCAGCATCGGTGACATAGACGACCCGCTGTCCCGGAGCGATGTGCAGTGCATGCTCCTTCAACACGCCGAGCGCGATCACTCGCCCGTCGCCGAGGCTGATGGCGGTATCGTCGGCGTCGCCACGGCGGACCGCCCTCTTGGCCACGTTCAGCCAGGGCCCGACATCCAGACCGAGCGCATCCAGCCCTTGGCGCCAGACATTGACCCGCTGTGTTTCCTGCAGGGCGAAGGCCAGGCAAGGCGTGCCATGGTCGAGGGTGACGCACTCAACCCGCAGATCATCCTCGGAAAGTACGAGGCCGGAGGCCGGCTCCGGCATTTCAAGAAGCTGCGGCCGAAAGGCGTCGCGCGCTCGGAATATCGTCCAGCTGCCCAGGCGCTCGTTGGCGAACTCTGCCGTCATGATGGCGAAGTCGACAGAACGACCATTCAAAAGATTCCAGAGATAGGCGCCGAGCTTGGCCGCCACACCATCGATCAGGCCGGGCGGGCCGACCAGCCGGATGATGCCCGGCCGGTAGAGGCAGATGCGCAGCAAGTGGTCGAAGCCGGCGAAATGGTCCATGTGCCGGTGGGAGACGAACACATGGCTCACCCGCAGCAGTTCGCGCGCGGAGAGCGGGCTCAGATCGCCCAAGTCGAACAGCATGGCGCGACGCCCAAACTGGAAGTCGATCAGCAGGCCCGGATCGGAAAACGGATCGTTGATCAGGCGGGTCTGGACGAGGCGGCTCATCGGCAGGAGATGCTTCTCTCGGCTGACGGAAGCAAGGCAGCCCGTCGGCAGCGGAAGCCACCTTTCCTGCCTCTGCCCGGACCAATTGGCGGAAGCTCGGGCTGAACCCCCTGCCGGTATCGCGATGCTTCACCCCCGGCAGAAGTCCCGACCTTGCTTTGCAGACGCTTCATCGCTTTGAGCCGTGCCCAGCCAGTGCAGATCTGCAGTTTCGCCGCGGCATGAATCGGCCAGATATTTGCGATAGAGGGGGCACACTGGGTCTGCCGCTACCTTCGGGTCCAGCATGTGCACGCAAGCAGCTTGTTGGATTTCGCGAAAGGCCTCAGCAAGGTGCGCAAGGGCTCAAACGGCCGGCGGTGACAATGGCGGTGGGGAGGAGGTGGCATGGAGGCCATGCAGGCGGGCAAGGCTGGTGGGACGGCAGAGCATCGTCGCCTTGCCGAGACGGAACGTGAGGAGTGGAACTGGCGACTGTGGGGGCCTTATCTCAGCGAGCGGCAGTGGGGTACCGTGCGCGAGGACTACAGCCCCGATGGGGCCGCCTGGGAGTATCTGCCACACGACCATGCCCGTTCCCGCACCTATCGCTGGGGCGAGGACGGTATTGCCGGGATCAGCGACGAACGCCAGCTCATGTGCCTGTCACTGGCCATGTGGAACGGACGTGATCCCTTCCTGAAGGAGCGGCTGTTCGGGCTCACCAATGCGCAGGGCAACCATGGCGAGGATGTCAAGGAACTCTACTATTACCTCGATGCCACCCCGAGCCATGCCTATCTAAAGTATCTGTACAAGTATCCGCACGCTGCCTTTCCCTATGCCGAACTCGTGGAGGAGAACGGCCGGCGCAGTGCGGCGGAGCGCGAGTTCGAACTGCTCGATACCGGCCTGTTCGCCCAGGACCGTTACTTCGACGTGACCGTGGAGTATGCGAAGGCCGACACCGACGACATTGTGGTGCTGATCACTGCCCATAACCGCGGGCCGGAAGCGGCGGAGCTCCACCTCCTGCCGCAGATCTGGTTCCGTAACGTCTGGTCCTGGAAGCTCGACGCGATCTCCGAGCGGCCATCGCTGCGGCCGGGCAGTATCGCCGGGCTGATCGCTGCCCACCATCCCTGGCTCGGCACCTATCGCCTCGCCTGCGATGGCGCCCCGACCTTGCTCTTCACCGAAAATGAGACGAACGTCCGACGCCTGTTCGACCGCATGGACGTGCCCGGCCCCTACAAGGACGGCTTCCACGAATTCGTCGTCGACGGCCGCGCCGATGCCGTGGCCCCAGCGAGCAGCGGCGGCACGAAGGCAGCCGCCTATTATGCGCTGGGCCAGATTCCGGCAGGCGGGGAGCGGCAGGTCAGGCTTCGTCTCAGCAAGGCCGCCGACGATGCGGCCGACGGCCACGACCCGTTCGGCTCCTTCGACATGATCCTCGCCCGGCGGCGTGACGAAGCCGATGAATTCTATGCCGCCTGTCAGGCCGGACTGCCGGCGGACCCGGACATCCGGCGCGTGCATCGCCAGGCCCTGGCGGGGATGATCTGGTCCAAGCAGCTGTTCCGCTACGACGTGCGCCGATGGCTGGACGGCGATCCGTTGCAGCCGCCGCCGCCCCCGGAGCGCCAGTCCAGCCGGAACGCGCAATGGACCCATTTCAACAGCATCGATGTGCTCTCGATGCCGGACAAGTGGGAGTATCCCTGGTTCGCCGCCTGGGACCTGGGGTTCCACTGCCTGCCCTTGGCGCTGATCGATTCCGCCTTCGCCAAGGACCAGCTGATCCTGCTCACGCGCGAATGGTACATGCACCCGAATGGCCAACTCCCGGCCTACGAGTGGTCGTTCAGCGACGTGAATCCTCCGGTGCATGCCTGGGCGACCTGGCGCGTGTTCGAGATCGACCGGGAGCAGCGCGGCGGGCCGGGCGACCTCGCCTTCCTGGAGCGCGTCTTCCACAAGCTGATGCTGAACTTCACCTGGTGGGTGAACCGAAAGGACGCGACCGGCCGCAACGTGTTCCAGGGCGGCTTTCTCGGCCTGGACAATATCGGCGTGTTCGACCGTTCCCATCCGCCACCCGGTGGTGGGATCGTCAACCAGGCGGACGGCACCGCCTGGATGTCCATGTATGCCCTGAACCTCATGCGGATCGCGTTGGAGCTGGCGCAGCACAACCCCGTCTACGAGGACATCGCGACGAAGTTCTTCGAGCACTTCCTCTTGATCGCCGAGGCCATGAGCGACATGGGCGGCGAAGGGTTCGGGCTTTGGGACGAGCAGGACGAGTTCTACTATGACGAGCTGAGCCTTCCCGATGGACGCATGATACCGCTGCGGGTCCGCTCGACCGTGGGCCTGATCCCCCTCTTCGCGGTGGAGGTCATCGAGCCGGAGCTCCTGGAACGCCTCCCTGCCTTTGCCCGGCGCCTGCGCTGGACCCTGAAGCACCGGCCCGAGCTGGCGCGCCTCGTGTCGCGCTGGCAGGAGCCTGGACGGGAGGAACGGCGGCTCCTCTCCCTCCTTCGTGGCCACCGGATCAAGGCCGTCCTGCGGCGCATGCTGGACGAAACCGAGTTCCTGTCGCCGTTCGGCATACGTTCCTTGTCACGCCAGCATGGCGAGCATCCTTATGTCCTGGATGGACTCGGCCATGCCGCTCTCAAGGTCAGCTACCAGCCGGGCGATGCCGATACCGTCCTGTTCGGCGGCAATTCGAACTGGCGTGGCCCGGTCTGGATGCCCCTGAACTTCCTGATCATCGAATCGCTGCGCAAGTTCAACACCTACTACGGGCCGGACTTCCTGATCGAATGCCCGACCGGATCCGGGCAGTTCATGACGCTGGGCAGGGTCGCCGACGAACTGACGCGACGGCTGACGTCGCTCTTCCTGCGCGATGGTGCCGGGCACCGTCCGTATCTGGACGGGGACGTCCGCCAGAACGTGGACCCCAATTTCTGCGACCTCCTGCTGTTCCACGAATATTTCGACGGCGATACCGGCCGCGGGCTCGGCGCCTCTCACCAGACCGGTTGGACGGGGCTGGTCGCCAACCTGCTCCAGCGGCAGTTCAAGCCACGGTAGGACGGCCGACATTGTCGTCCGAGTCACGGCCCGATCAGAAGTCCCCGGGCTTTACGATATAGAACCCCAAGGCTAGCATCATGGTCTACTTGCCGCCATTTTCATGCCCGGAGCGACGATGTACAGCGCCCCAGCCAGCCGCCTCATCTCGTCCTTTCCGAGCGCGATGATCCGTGCTCTTCTGATCAGCAGTGCGCTGGTTGTTCCCGGCATGGCACTTGCCCAGGTGGCCACCGACGGGACGCTCGGCCCCAAGGTGAACCTGTCCGGCAACGACATCCAGGTGGGTGCCGGCCTCGGCCAGATCCGCGGCCAGAACCTGTTCCACAGCTTCGAGCGGTTCGGGGTCCAGACCAACGGCAAGGTGACCTTCACCGGCCCTGGCGGGCTG
>NZ_DATAGQ010000088.1:0-53325 GCF_036263595.1 Geminicoccus sp.
AATGCCAGATAGACTGCGACAAGGCCCAGGGCGAGGCCGTACCAGGTGACGGCATAGCCCAGATGGTTGTTGGGCAGGTCGATCCGCGGCGGGGCGGCCTGCGGTGTGGCGCCGGGAGAGCCTGGCAGCAGTTGGAGCGCCAGTGGCGCCAACGGGCGCCCATAGACCTGCTCCAGTGCTGCGAGATCGAGCCAATACCAGCGGCCGGCGATCTCGTCGTTGTCCGGCACGAACCAGCTTTGCTGCTCGCCGCTGCGGTCGCGCAGGACAGCGTCCAGTTGCACCTTGCCGGACGGTTCCGGCGGCGGCGCCGTGTTCTCGGCGGCAAAACCGCGGTCGACCAGCAGGCTGGTACCTTCGGTGGTCTCGAACACGCCGAGCTGCCTGCTGCCGAGCGTGCCCCCAATATTCTCGACGCCGTAGCGCTGGACCTCACCTGCCGGTGTCACGAAACGGCCTTCGGCACGCACCCTGGTCCAGGCGGCGGCTGCCGGATCCAGTGCATCCACGTCACGCAGATCCACGGGCGCGGCCTCCATCCGCTCCGACATGGTCTGGAGCAGGTCCGTCTTCCAGTGGAGGCGCTCGACCTGCCAGGTACCGAGGCTCACGAGAACGGCCAGCACCGGCAGGGTGACGAGGGTGGGAACCAGCCTTGGCCGGAAACGACGCATGGAACGGGCCTCAGGCACCTTGGCTGAAATCGTCGCGGCGGTGCCGGTACTGCAGCGCAATCAGGATGGCCTTGGCCGGCCGCATGATCAGGAGCACCAGCACGACGGTCAGCGGCAGCCAGACGACCATGTGCAGCCAGATCGGCCATTGCCAGGCGACCTCGGCGAACAAGGCGCCGAACACGACGATGAAACCTACGATCAGCACGATGAAGGCGACCGGCCCATCGCCGCTGTCCTGCCCGGACAGGTCGGCACCGCAGACCTCGCAGCGGCGCCGGACAGTGAGGAAGCCTTCGAACAGCGGCCCCCTGCCGCAGGCAGGGCATCGCGATGCGAGGCCTGCCTGCAGCCAGGACGTCCGCTGGTTCGTCACCAGGTCTGGTTGGTTACCCAGGAGAGGCTGCCTCCCCACCAGTACACGCACACGAACAGAAACAGCCAGACCACGTCGACGAAGTGCCAGTACCAGGCCGCCGCCTCGAGGCCGACATGCTTTTCGGGCATGAACTGCAGCATCGCCGCACGGAACGAGCATACCAGCAGGAACATGGTGCCGACGAACACGTGGAAGCCGTGGAAGCCGGTCGCCATGTAGAACGTCGAACCGAAGATGCCGGACTTGATCGTCAGGCCTTCGTGAACGGCGTGGAAATACTCGTAGACCTGGAAGCTGGTGAAGATCGCCCCCAGGCCAACCGTCAGCCAGAGGGCCTTCGCGGCAGTGCGGTTGTCCCCCTCGCGGATGCAATGATGGGCCCAGGTGACTGTCGTGCCCGACAGCAGCAGGATCAGCGTGTTCAGGAACGGGATGTCGAACGCAGGCACGGGGTGAACGCCGGCCGGCGGCCAAGCCTGCGGAACCAGGTCCGGCGGATAGATGGCACCCCAGAAAAACGCCCAGAAGAACGCGAAGAAGAACAGGACCTCCGACGCGATGAACAGGCCCATGCCGACGCGCAGGCCGTGGTTCACCGGCTCGGAGTGGTCGCCCCGGCGCGACTCCTTGATGATGTCCCGCCACCAGCCGAACATCGTGTATAGGATGGCCGCCACGCCCAGCGCCAGCACCAACGGCCAGCCAGTCACGGCATGCATCCAGCAGAGCATGCCGGCGACGAACAGGAGCGCCGAGAACGAACCGACAAAGGGCCAGGGACTCGGATCTACCAGATGGTAGGGATGATTCGGTTTTTCGTGGTGGTGATGCGCCACGTCCGTGCTGGCCGCCATGTTCGCCTTCCTCTCAGAACCTACGACCGATCGACCGGATCAACCCGCCGGTGCCGGGCTGGATCCCGGGCCGGAGTCGGGCGACTTGGTCGACAGCTTACGCGTCTCTTCCGCGTCCTTGAAGAACGTGTAGGACAAAGTGATCTCGCGGATGTGCCGGGCATCCGGGTCGTCCAGGATCGCGGGATCCACATAGAACGATACCGGCATCTCGACCGTCTGCCCGGGCTGCAGGACCTGCTCCTCGAAGCAGAAGCATTGCAGCTTGCTGAAATAGGGGCCGGACGCGAACGGCGTCACGTTGAACGTCGCGGTCCCGGCCACCGGCTGCTTCGACCGGTTCTCGGCCGTGTAGAAGATCAACGTCTCTTCGCCCAGCCGTACTTTCACCGAACGCTGGGCCGGCTTGAACGTCCAGGGCATGTCCGGCGCGGTGTCGGCGTTGAACGAGACGGTCACCTCGACGTCCGAGACCGTGCTGGACGCGGTCTCGCTGCGCTGGGTGGTGCCGCCATAGCCCGTGACCTTGCAGAACAGGTCATAGAGCGGGACGGACGCTGCCGTGATGCCGACCATCCCCATGATGATGGCACCGCAGGCCAGCGCGACCCTGGTGTTGGACGCGCTCATGACGGGACGTTCGCGGACATGCGGACCATGGTGAGGAAGTACATCACCACGACGAACGCCACGAGGAGGAGCGCCACGACGATGTTCTTGGTCCGGAGACGGCGGTTCTGGTCAGGGTTGGGCTTCATCATGCGTCCAGTCACAGCACCGCCACCGGCAGGACCTTGTCCACGACCATCGCCGCGAACAACGCGAACAGGTAGATGATCGAGAAGCGGAACAGTCGCATGGCGACGACGTCGCTGCGCGTGCGCCGCAGGACCAGGGCCCGACGGAAGAACTCCGCTGACAAGGCGAAGGCCACCACGCCGTAGACGGGGCCGAGATAGCCCATGAAGGCCGGCAGCAGGGCCACCGAGCCCAGGACCACCGTGTACCAGAGGATATGATTCCGCGTGCTCTCGCCACCGGCGATCACCGGAAGCATCGGGACACCGACCTTGGCGTAGTCGCCACTGCGGTAGAGTGCCAGCGCCCAGAAATGGGGCGGCGTCCAAAGGAACACGATCAGGAACATGAGGACCGGCAGCACGTCGATTCGCCCGGTCACGGCCGCCCAGGCCACGACCGGTGGCAGGGCGCCGGCAGCACCACCGATCACGATGTTCTGCGGTGTGCGCCGCTTCAGCCACATCGTGTAGATGAACACGTAGAAGCCGATCGTGAAGGCCAGGAGTCCGGCTGCCAGCCAGTTCGTCGCAAGCCCCAGGACCATGACCGACAGGATCGACAGGACCACGCCAAAGCCCAGCGCGTCGCCCGGCTGGATGCGGCCGGCCGCCGTCGGACGGTTGCGCGTGCGCGCCATCCGCACGTCGATATCGACGTCGTACCAGTTGTTGATCGCCGCCGAGGCACCCGCAGCCACCAGGATCGCAAGCAGCGTCACCGCCGCCAGCAGGGGATGCAGGGTACCGGGTGCGAGAAACAAGCCGACCGCGCCCGTGAACACCACGAGCTGCATGACGTTCGGCTTCATGAGGGTCACATAGTCACGCGCGGAGGAGGCCGCGGCCTCCTCCATCGTCGTACCGGTCGCCCGCAGGCTCACCGCCATCGAAACGCTCCAGGAGCCCCGGTCACTTGACCTGGGGCAGGTCGTGGTAGGTGTGGAAGGGTGGCGGCGAGCTCAGCGTCCACTCGAGCGTGGTCGCACCTTCACCCCAGTAGTTGTCGGCTGCCTTCTCGCCGCTCGTGAACGTCTTGTAGAGGACGAGCAGGAAGTACAAGGCACTGGCGGCAGAGATGAACGCACCCACCGACGACACCATGTTCCACCCGACGAAGGCGTCCGGATAGTCGGCGATACGGCGGGGCATACCAGCCAGACCCAGGAAGTGCATGGGGAAGAACGCCAAGTTCACGCCGACGAAGGTCAGCCAGAAATGGATCTTGCCCATGTGCTCCGGATACTGCCGGCCCGACATCTTGCCGATCCAGTAGTAGAAGCCGGCGAAGATGCCGAACAGGGCACCCAGGCTCAGCACGTAGTGGAAATGCGCCACGACGTAGTAGGTGTCGTGAAGCTGCACGTCGATGCTGGCGTTCGCGAGCACGACGCCGGTCACACCGCCGACGGTGAACAGGAAGATGAAGCCGATCGCCCAGAGCATTGGCGTGTTGAAGCGGATCGAGCCGCCCCACATCGTCGCGATCCAGGAGAAGATCTTGATGCCGGTCGGCACCGCGATGATCATCGTGGCGGCCGTGAAATAAGCCTTCACGTTCACGCCCAGACCGACCGCGAACATGTGGTGCGCCCACACGACGAAGCCGATCACTCCGATCGCCACCATCGCATAGGCCATGCCGAGATAGCCGAACACGGGCTTGCGCGAGAAGGTCGACACGATGTGGCTGATGATGCCGAAGGCCGGCAGGATCATGATGTAGACTTCGGGATGACCGAAGAACCAGAACAGGTGCTGGAACAGGACCGGGTCACCACCGCCGGCCGGATCGAAGAAGGCCGTGCCGAAGTTACGGTCGGTCAGCAGCATCGTGATGGCACCCGCCAGCACCGGCACCGCCAGGAGCAGCAGGAACGCCGTCACCAGCATGCCCCAGGCAAACAGCGGCATCTTGTGCAGCGTCATGCCGGGCGCGCGCATGTTGAAGATCGTGGTGATGAAGTTCACCGCGCCCAGGAGCGACGACACGCCGGCCAGATGCAGCGAGAAGATCGCGAAATCGACCGACGCGTTGGGATGACCGATGAGCGACGACAATGGCGGGTACATCGTCCAGCCGCCACCGAACCCGCCGACGAAGCTGGAGCCGACGAGCAGGAGGAAGGCCGGCACCAGCAGCCAGAAGCTGATATTGTTCAGGCGCGGGAAGGCCATGTCCGGCGCGCCGATCATCAGCGGCACCATCCAGTTCCCGAACCCGCCGATCAGCGCGGGCATCACGAAGAAGAACACCATGATGAGGCCATGGGCGCTCACCAGGATGTTGTAGAAATGGTGGTCGGTGATGATCTGGTCGCCCGGCGCCATCAGCTCGGCACGCATCACCATGGAAGCGATCATGCCGATGATGCCAGCGGTACCGGCGAACCAGAGATAGAGCGTGCCGATGTCTTTATGGTTGGTCGAATAGACCCAGCGCTGCCAGCCAATCGGATGACTTGTCGGGTCAATGTGGGCATGGGTGGCTTCGTGAGCCATCACCTATCTCCGTGACCGGTCAGTGTTGCGGAGCGACGACGGAGGCGGCATCGGCCACCACCGCATTGCCACCGGCGCTTGCGAATTGCTGCTTGGCCGCTTCGGTCCAGGCCAGGAACTCTTCCTTCGGCACCGCCTTGATCGAGACGGGCATGAAGGCGTGCAGGTCGCCGCACAATTCCCGGCACTGCCCGTAATACATCCCAGGCTTCTCGATCCGGATCCACGTTTCGTTCAGCCGCCCGGGGACCGCGTCCCGCGTGAAGCCCATGGACGGTACGCCCCAGCTGTGGATCACGTCCGCCGCGGTGATCTGAACCTTGATGCTGGTCTCGACGGGCAGGACCACGAGGTTGTCCGTCTGGAGGAGCCGGGGCTGGCCGGGCTGCAGGTCGCCTTCCTGCACCATGTTGGCGTCGAAGCTGAAGTTGCCGTGATCGGGGTACTCGTACGACCAGTACCACTGATGGCCGACGACCTTCAGCGTCATCTCGGTCGGCGGCACCACGTCCACATAGTAGAGAAGCCGGAACGACGGGATCGCGATGATCACGAGGATGAGGACGGGCACGGCCGTCCAGACGATCTCGAGCACCGTGTGGTGCGAGCGCCGGGACGGAATCTCGTTCCGCTTCTCCGCAAATCGCCAGCATGTGTAGAGTAGCAGGGCCAGCACGAAGACCGAGATGGCCGTGATGATCACCAGCAGCAGGTTATGAAACGCATGCATCCGGTCGTCCACGGGGGAGGCCGGCGGCTGTAGATTCATTTGCCAGGGCTCGGGCTGGGCCCCGTAAGCCGCAAAAATCCCGCCGGCGAGCAGCATGACCAACGCCATCGCCAGCACCGGTAGCGCGCGCATTCGCATCGACACCGCTTCCTTCTTCCCCTCGCTCATCGCCCACGGACCCCTGGTCGGGAACCACGGACGAACGACGTTCCCGACGGGGAATGCGCACTCCCCGGCTCGTGCCGGACCATATGGAGAGGCCCCTCCCCCCCGCGAGTGACAGATTGCCGCAATTTTTGACATCTTCAGCATTTACCGCGGGTTCTGCACCGATTCGACACTGGACACAGAGGGGCTTTCGGCCAGGCGGAGGCCCGAACAGCGGAACATGGCGGAGGCGGCGAGGCCGGCTACGGCCGCTGTCTCAGCCCTCAGGATCGTGGGCGCGATCCGCCCGCGCCAGACCGTCTCCATCGAACCGATCGCGTGCTCGTCTTCCGGTGCCAGCCCGCCCTCCGGTCCCACCAGCAGGTCAAGGTCGCCGTCCACCGAGCCTGCCAGCTCTGCAGCCAGGGCCGGGGCGGTGGGATCGAGCACCAGGAGCGGCACGCCCCGGCGGCGATGGGCACCAATGGCGGCAAGCGGCACCTCCTCGATCACGGCCGGAACGTCCAGTCGGCCGCTCTGCTCCGCCGCCTCGATCGCGATCGCGTGCAGGCGCTCCAGGCGTCCGAGCGGGTTCGAAACGCGCCGGGTGCGCACCGGAACGATGCAGCCCACGTCCAGTTCGGTCGCCTTCTCGACCAGCCACTCGAAGCGCGGCCGCTTGATCACCGCCTGGAACAGGACTGGCGCCGACCTCGTGCCCGGCATCGGCCGGAGCTGGGTGTCCAGCTCGATGGTGGCGCTGCGCTTGCCGACGCTTGCGATCCGTCCGCCAAAGGCGCCGCTCTGCCCATCGAACAGCTCCACGCGATCGCCTTCCACCCGGCGCATCACCCGGCTGAGATAGTGGGCGCGCGCCTCGTCCAGTTGCACGGCTGCGCCGACCGCCAGCGGCGCCTGTACGTAGAGGCGGATCGTGCTCAAGGCAGGTACTCCATCTTCGCGTGGCGGCTCTGTGCCGCTAAAAGCCGGCCATGTCGAACATGCCCTCGCTATCCGTGGCCGATCGCCAGACCAGCTGGACCGGCCGACTTCCCCCGTCAGTGCGCCCCTACGCCGTCCTGGCCCGCTGGGACCGGCCGATCGGCACTTGGCTGCTCCTGCTGCCCTGCTGGTTCGGCCTGGCCCTGTCCCCGAACCTGCCCGACCCGGTCCTCATGCTGGCCTTCGCCTTCGGCGCCATCGCGATGCGCGGCGCCGGCTGCACCGTGAACGACATGGCGGATCGCGACTTCGACCGGCAGGTGGAGCGGACCCGGCAGCGGCCGCTGGCGGCCGGCACGCTCGGCATGCGCGCCGCGGCCCTGTTCACCCTGCTGCAGGCGGCGACAGGCGGTCTCGTGCTGCTGCTCCTGCCCTGGGATGCCGCGCTCGTGGCCGTCCTGGCGATCCCCCTGGTCGTCATCTACCCCTTCATGAAGCGGATCACCTGGTGGCCGCAGGCCTTTCTCGGCCTCACCTTTAACTGGGGCGTCCTGGTCGGCGGCGTGGCGGTGGAGGCGCCCCTGCCTGCGATCCTGCTCGTTTATGCCGGCTCCATCGCCTGGACGATCGGCTACGACACGATCTACGCGCACCAGGACAAGGCTGACGACGCGCTGATCGGCGTGCGCTCCACCGCCCGGCTGTTCGGGAACGCGACGCACGCGTGGCTTTTCGTGCTGTACGCCATCACCATATGCGGTTGGGCAGCTGGCGGCTGGCTGGCAGGCAAGGGCCTGCTCTTCCTGGCCGTCCTCCTGTTCATCGCCATCTATCTCATCCGCGAGGCCCGCACCGTGCCGATCGACGATCCGACGGCTTGCCTGAACGCTTTCCGCCGGCACCGATTTGTCGGCCTGGCCCTGTTCGCGGCGCTGGCCGCGGATAGCTGGGTGCTGTCGTCTTGAAGCTGGCCACCTCGCTGTTCACGACGATCACGGACGAGATCGATGGCCTGCGCCGCGGCCTCACCGACCTCGCCACCGGCCTTGTGCGAGACCGGACCCGCCTTGCCATCACCGGCCTGCGCCGCAGCGGCAAGACCGTGCTGACCACCTGCCTCGCCCACCACCTGCTGGAGCCCTCTGGCCTACCCTTCCTGTCCGTGGTGGCAGAAAACAGGCTGGATGCCACGCGCCTGGTCCCCCTCGGCGACCTGCCGCCCTTTCCGGTCGAGGAGGCCATTGCCGGCCTTGCGGCAGCGACGCCGGTCTGGCCGAAGCCGACCGACCGGCTGAGCGGCCTCGCCATCGAGATCATGTACCGCACCGGCCACCGGATCGGCCGGCTGATCGACCCGAGCCGGCGGCACTTCATCGAGATCGTCGACTATCCCGGCGAGTGGCTGCTCGACCTTCCCTTGCTGGAGCAGGACTTCCGCTCGTTCTCCGCCCATGCGTTCGGGCTGGCGGACCGGGCGATCCGCGCGCCGGCAGCCGCCGAATGGCGCGCCGTGCTGGCGGAGACGGACGTTCTGGGCCCTGGTGACCCGGCGGCGGAACGTCGACTGGCCGATGCCTACCGTGCCTACCTGCACACCTGCCAGGAAGAGCTAGGCCTGTCGCTGATCCAGCCCGGCCGGTTCGTCGACCGGACCCTGGTGGCGGACGAGGAGCTCGTGACCTTCTGCCCGCTGGCATTGCCTTCGGGATCCCTGCCGGAGGGGTCGATCGGCGCCAGGTTCGAGGAGCGGTTCGAACGCTACCGCGACGAACTGGTGAAGCCGTTCTATCGCAACCATTTCTCGCGCTTCGACCGGCAGATCGTCCTGGTCGACCTGCTGACCGCGCTCAACCGCGGTCCGGAGCATTTCGAGGATGTCCAGGAATCGATCGCCACGGTGGTGCGCTCGTTCCGCTACGGCAACGGCAGCATCCTCAGCAACTGGCTGATCCCGCGGATCGACCGGATCGTGTTCGCCGCGACGAAGGCGGATCACATCGCGCCCTCGCAGCATGCCGCGATGAAGCAGCTGCTGGAGATCATGGTGGCGCCATCCGCCCGGCACACCCGCTTTTCCGGCGCCCCGCACGACGTGCTGGCGGTGGCGGCCCTGAGGTCCACCGACGTGGTGCGGACCGAGCTGCACGGGCAGGTCCTGTCCTGCCTGAAGGGCCGCCTGGTCGAGACGGGCGAGGAGACCGTGCTCTACCCCGGCGAGCTGCCGCCCGACCTGCCCGAGGCCGACGACTGGACATCCGGCCGGTTCCGCTTCCGCGACTTCGCACCGAGACGCCTGCCGCGCGGCCGCAACGGTGCGGCCAGCCATATCCGGCTCGACCAGCTGCTCGAGGCAGCCATCGGAGACCGCCTCACATGACCGACCGCGGACCGATCAGGCCGTTCGAACTGAAGCCAGACGACCCGCGGGTCGGGTCGATGGAGCTGGTACCCGAACCGGCCACCGCCGACGAAACTGCCGAACTGATCCCGGATCCGCCGGTCGGCAAGACCAGGCGCGGCGCCGCCTTCTGGTTTCGCGTCTCCATCGCGCTCCTGGTCGTGACGGTCCTGCTCGGCCAGTTCGTCCTGTGGGTCCGCGACCTGACCGACGCCTCGCCTTGGCTGGCGGGTCCTCTGGGGGCATTGGCGGTGGTCGCCGCCGTCACCGGCACGGCACTCGCCTGGCGCGGCGTCCGCCGCTGGCACTCGCTGGACGAACGGGCTGAGCTCCGGGCCCGGATCGGGCGCCTGTCGATGTCCGACCTCCACGGCGAGGGCCCGGCGAGGCTGCGCGAGGTTTCAGACCTGATCAAGCCGGTGCCGGGCATGTCGGCGACGCTGGCTCGCTTTGAGGCCCAGGCCTCCGATGCCCTGTCCGACGGTGAGCGCGTCCAGCTCTTCGAGCGGGTCGTGCTGACGGAACTGGACGAGCGGGCGGTGCGGATCGTCGGCATGAGTGCGCGCGACATCGCCGTACTGACCGCCGTCACGCCGACCGGCCTCCTGGACGCCCTGGTGGTCCTCACCCGGACGTTTGCGATGCTGCAGCGGCTGGCGGGCCTCTATGGCGTTCCGCCCGACCGCATGACGGTCATCCGGCTGATGCGGGTCAGCTTCCGCAACGCCGCGATGGCCGGGGCCGCCGACGTGCTCACCCACGCCACGACCGAGCATCTCGGCGCCTCGTTCATGAGCATCCTGTCGGCCAAGGCCGGCCAGGGTGCCGGGAATGCGCTGCTGGCCGGCCGGCTGGGCCTGCAGGCGATCCAGCTCCTGCGCCCGCTGCCGTTCGTCACCAAGAAGCCGCCCCGGCTCATCGACCTGCGCGGCATGCTGGGCTTCGACCTGACTACCCAGGTCGAGCCCGGGCGGATCCGTCAGGCGGAGAGGCGCTGAGTGAACATGCGGACGAGCCGCGCCAGCGCCATGCCGATCCGCTCCGCGAACGAGAGCTTGGCTGGCTGGGCTTCCGGCTCGACGACGAGCCCGGTGCTGCCGTCGATGACGGGCGAGCCGTCACGGCGATAGGCATGAGCCTGCGGCTCCGCCTCCTCCCTGTCGATGAAGCGCTCGCTCAAGCTCTTGAGCATCCCGCCCATGCGGATGAAGCGCGGCAGGAACAGCAGCAAGACCACTCCCGCAATCAGCATCACCTTCCACGCACTCAGCCCCAACGCGGTCTCCTCACCCGACGGCCTGTCTTGGGTGCATCATAAGCCGCATCCCCTGCCGATAGACAGCGCTTTGCGCCGACTCTAGAGGAAGTGCCTCTCCCGGGCCGCCTTGCGCACGGGCATCCGCCCCGGCCACGCCACCCGATCACCCCGAGGAACAGGTCGACAATGGAAAGCGATCTCTCGCTGTTTCAGGCTGCGCTCCTGGGAATCGTGGAGGGCCTCACCGAGTTCCTGCCGGTCTCGTCCACCGGCCATCTCCTTCTGGTCGGCTGGCTCCTGGGCGTGGACGAGCGGTTCGTCGACGTGTTCGTGGTACCGATCCAGTTCGGCGCGATCCTGGCCGTGCTGAGCCTCTACCTCTCCCGCATCTGGGCAGTCGCCACCAATCTCGGCCGGTCGGCGGAGGCGCGCCGCTTCACGCTCGCGATCATCCTGGGCTTCCTGCCGGCCGCCCTGATCGGCCTGGCCCTGCACGGGCCGATCAAGAGCCTGTTCCAGCATGTCATCGTGGTCCCGATCACGCTGATTCTGGGCGGCATCGCCATCCTGCTGATCGAGCGCTTCCACCCGCCGGCGGAGATCCATCGCGCCGAGGCCATGACTCCGCTGCGCGCCCTGATCATCGGCTTCTGCCAGGCCCTGGCCATGGTGCCGGGCGTCTCGCGTTCGGGCGCCACGATCATGGGAGCCCTGGTGCTCGGGGTGGATCGGCGCGCAGCCGCCGAGTTCAGCTTCTTCCTCGCCATGCCGAC
Organism: Geminicoccus sp.; assembly: GCF_036263595.1. Taxonomy (NCBI): domain Bacteria; kingdom Pseudomonadati; phylum Pseudomonadota; class Alphaproteobacteria; order Geminicoccales; family Geminicoccaceae; genus Geminicoccus; species Geminicoccus sp. Next base: position 11,455 of record NZ_DATAGQ010000088.1, read on the forward strand.
CATGCTGGCCGCGGCGTCCTACGACCTGTGGAAGCAGCGGGACGTCATCACCTTCCAGGACTCCGGCCTGATCGTGGTTGGCTTCGTCTGCGCGTTCATCAGCGCCGCGCTGGTGGTCAAGGCTCTCATGGCCTTTCTCGCGCGGAACACGTTCGCCGTCTTCGGCTGGTACAGGATCGGGTTCGGCCTGATCATGTTGGTGGCAATTTCCTTGTCTGCCTAGCTTCCTGCCTACTTTTTGGGCAATCTTCAGCCGGTCTGCCGTCGGCTTGCCCACGACCCGTTCAGCCAGTGCAGCCGAAAGGGTGAATCATCGGATGATGCCGGCAAGTCGGCACGGTTCTTGAAGAGTCCTTCCATGGCTTGGGTTGTGGTGCGGTGGTCATCTTCCGCATGCCGGCCCGAAACACCGACAAGAGGATGCGTCTCCCCACCCTTATGGCTGCGGTGGGTCGACGTCTCGAAAGAGGATCTTCGATGAGCCGCCGATCTGCCTTGCTCACTTTAATGCCGGCGCTCCTCCTGGCGAGCCTGCCGGCGCTTGCCCAGGATGCGCCGGAGACCCCGACCATCGATTCCGGCGACACGGCCTGGATGATCACCGCCACGGCGCTGGTCCTGATGATGACCATCCCCGGGCTGGCCTTGTTCTACGGCGGCATGGTCCGCAAGATGAACGTGCTGGCCACGGTCATGCAGAGCTTCGCCATCTGCTCGCTGGTGGCGGTCTTGTGGATGATCGCCGGCTACTCGATCGCATTCGGCAATGGCGGCGCCTATGTCGGCGACCTCAGCAAGCTCTTCCTGAACGGCATCGACCTCGGCATCACCTCGCCCTTCACCATGGGCCCGGCCGACGACCCGGTGGCGTTCACGATCCCCGAGAGCGTCTGGATCATGTTCCAGATGACCTTCGCGATCATCACTCCCGCCCTGATCACCGGCGCGTTCGCCGACCGGATGAAGTTCTCGGCCCTGCTCTGGTTCATGGGCATCTGGTCGCTCGTGGTCTACGCGCCGATCGCCCACTGGGTCTGGCATCCGTCGGGCTTCATGTGGGACTGGGGCGTGCTCGACTTCGCGGGCGGCACGGTCGTCCACATCAATGCGGGCGTCGCCGGCCTGGTCGCGGCCATCGTGCTCGGCAAGCGTCGCGGCTACCCGAGCGAGCAGATGAGCCCGCACAACCTGGTGCTGAGCGTCATGGGCGCCTCGCTCCTCTGGGTGGGCTGGTTCGGCTTCAACGCCGGTTCCGCCGCGGCTGCCAATGGCCGAGCCGGGATGGCGATGCTCGTCACCATGCTGGCTGCCGCCGTGGCCGGTCTGGCCTGGATGTTCGCCGAGTGGGCCACCCGCAGCAAGCCGTCGGTGCTGGGCATCATCTCGGGCGCCGTCGCGGGCCTCGTCGCCATCACCCCGGCCTCGGGCTTCGTGAACCCGACCGGTGCGCTGGTCATCGGCATCGCCGCCGGCCTGATCTGCTTTTGGGCATCCACCAGCCTGAAGCACATGCTGGGCTATGACGACAGCCTGGACTGCTTCGGCGTCCATGGCATCGGCGGCATCGTCGGCGCCATCCTGACCGGGGTGTTCGCCACCGAGACGATCAGCGGCGTCGAAGGCCTGAACGGCCTGCTCTACGGCAACGCTGCCCAGTTCATGACCCAGATCTACGGCGTCGTGGTGACGATCATCTACACGACCATCGTCAGCTTCGTGCTCCTGAAGATTATCGACGTCGTGATCGGCCTGCGGGTCGACCAGGATGTCGAGCGGGAGGGCCTGGATCTGGCCCTGCATGGCGAAGCCGTGCACTGACCTTCTTTCGATCTCCTGCGCGAGTTGGCCGCCGGCACGAGCCGGCGGCCATTTTCGTTGGTGGACCGGCCCTGGGGCATCCTATGCTGGGCCATGAGCAGCGCGGCTCACCAGTTTCGGCCGCCGGCCGCCCTGGCTGGCATGATCGATGCCTTCTGGGTCCTGGCGGATCGGCCGGCGGCCCCTGACGGCGACCTTGCGCCCACGCGGGTTCTCCCCGACGGCTGCATGGATCTCATCTTCCGTTGGCGCGAGCGCAGCCACCGGCAGGACAGCGCCGACATGGCGCTGTTCATGACAGGCACGACGACCAGCGCCCAGCTGGTCATGGTCGAGCCCGGGACGTGCCTTGCCGGCGTGCGGCTCCGCCCCGGGATGGCGCGGACCCTCCTCGACGCCGACCCGAGGATGCTGGCTGGCCGCGACGTCATGGCAACGGAGTTGGATCCTGCCTTCGCCGACCTCGCCGAGCAGCTTGCCGAGGCTGCGAGGTCGGGTGCCCCGGCGGTGCTGTCGGTGCTGCAGCGGGAGGCAGGCCGCCGCTGCGCATCCCGGATGGGCCATGGGCCACCCCCCGCATCCGTGAAGCCCTGTCGCGCCTGGGCGATGTCGGCCCAGCCGTGCGGATCGACCGGCTCGCCCGCGAGCTCAGCATTTCGCCACGATCGCTGCACCGGGGTCTGCTCGACTGGACGGGGCTTCCACCCAAGCCGATGGCGCGCATCCTCCGTTTCCAGCATGCACTGGCGCTGATCCGCTGCCCGTCGCGCGTTTCCTTGGCCGAAATCGCCCAGGCGGCCGGCTATGCGGATCAGTCGCACATGACGGCCGAGTTCAGGGACATTGCCGGCCTGACCCCTTCCGGCACGCGGCCACCGCCGCCGCTTCGTCAGAGTCCGATTCCTACAAGACGGTGCCTTGCGCCGGGAGCATCATTCGGTCTGGCCTCCTGCAAGGAGAAGACGTGATGCTGTTCGGCTGGACCATTCTGCACGTCCCGGACGTGCGCGAGGCGGTGGCATTCTATGAAAGGGCTTTCGGCCTGACACGCCGCTTCGTCGACGACCAGGGCGAGTTCGCGGAGATGGAAACGGGAACGACGGTGCTGGCCTTCTCGGCGCATCGCCTGGTCGAGCGGATGGGCTTCGAGAACCCGGGCGAAGGTCGCCCACGCGGCATGGAGATCGCATTCGTGACCCGGCCGAGCAGGTGGAGGAGACCTATCGGCAAGCGGTCGCTTCCGGCGCCGAGCCGGTGCAGGCGCCCGGACGCAAGCCCTGGGGCAGATCGTGGGCTTCGTGCGTGACCCGAACGGGTTTCCGGTCGAAATTTGCAGCCCGGTCCCGGCTCCATCGTCCACCGGGAACTAGCATCGCCCGTCAACTGCTCCATCTCTAGGCAAGCAACCTGGATGGTGGACGACCGACTTGAGCGACCAAGCCATCGCTACCCCACCAATGACGCTGGAAGAGCGCGCGCAGCGGGCCATCCGGATCTCCGAGCGGGCGGCGCGTGTCCTCAAGGCCATGCTGGAGCGCGATCCGGGCGACCGGTTCTCGATCCCGGATCCCGAGGTCGTGGGCCAGGCGTTCGGCGAGCTTGGCAAGGCCCTGATGCAGGATCCTGACCGCCTGATGCAGGCCCAGATGCAGTTGTGGCTGGACCATGGCCGGCTCTGGAATGCCCAGTTCATGAAGCTGTTCGGCGGGCCTGCCGTCGAGGTGGCGGAGCCCGAACCCGGCGACCGCCGCTTCCGTGACGATGCATGGACCGAAGGGCCGGCCTATGACTGGCTCAAGCAGTCCTATCTCGTGAATGCCCGCTGGCTGAAGAGCCTGGCCGCGGACACCCCGGGCCTGGACCCGAAGACGCGGGCCAAGGTCGAGTTCTACACGCGGCAGATGGTCGACGCCTGCTCGCCGACCAACTTCGTGATGACCAATCCGGCCGCCTTGGCTCATGCGGCCGAGACGGGGGGCGAGAGCCTGCTCGACGGCCTGGAGCATCTGCTCGACGACATGGAGCGGGCGCGGGGTGAATTCACGCCGAGCATGACGCCGAGGTCGGCCTTCCGAATCGGCGAGGACATCGCGACGACACCCGGCGAGGTCGTCTTCCGCAACGACCTGATGGAGTTGATCCAGTACGCGCCGTCCACGCCGACCGTGGCCCAGGCACCGCTGCTGATCGTCCCGCCCTGGATCAACAAGTTCTACATCCTCGACTTGAAGCCGAAGAACAGCTTCATCCGATGGGCCGTCTCGCAGGGACAGACCGTGTTCCTGGTCTCCTGGGTCAACCCGGATGCCAGCTTGGCCGGCAAGACCTTCGAGGACTACCTGCGCGAGGGTCCGCTCGCCGCCATGGACGTGATCGAGCGGCAGACCGGCGAGCGCGTGATGAACGTGATCGGCTACTGCCTGGGCGGGACGCTGACGTCCTGCCTGCTCGCCCATCTGGCGGCCTCGGGCCAGGCGGAGCGGATCCGCTCGGCCACCCTGTTCGCCTGCCTGACCGATTTCGCCGACCCGGGCGAGGTCGGCGTGTTCATCGACGAGGACCAGATCGCCCGGCTCGAGAAGCACATGGAGCAGAAGGGCTATCTCGAAGCCGACTACATGGCGCGCGTGTTCGCGATGCTCAGGGCCAACGACCTGATCTGGGGCTTTGCGGTCAACAACTACCTGATGGGCCGCGAGCCCATGGCCTTCGACCTGCTCTACTGGAACTCGGACGGCACGCGCATGCCCAGGATGATGCATGCGTTCTACCTGCGCGAGATGTACCTGAGGAACCGGCTGATCGAGCCCGGCGCGCTGACCCTGCTCGGCTCGCCGATCGACCTTGGCAGGATCGAGCTGCCGATGTTCTTCCTCAGCACGCGGGAGGATCACATCGCTCCCTGGAAGAGCACCTATGCCGGCAGCCGACGCTTCGGCGGACCGGTCGAGTTCGTCCTGGCCGGGTCGGGGCATATCGCCGGCGTGATCAATCCGGCCGAGTCGAGCAAGTACGGCTACTGGACGGGAAAGGCCGACATGGATGATCCAGAGGCCTGGCTGGCTGCGGCCGAAAACCATCCGGGGTCCTGGTGGCCGCATTGGCGGGAATGGCTGCGTGCGTTCGAGGGCGAGCAGGTCGCGGCACGAAACCCTGCGGACGGACCGATGCCGCCCCTTTGCCCTGCCCCGGGCGAGTATGTCCTGGTGCAGGCGAGGGATTGACGGCGTGCCCCATCACCCACAATCCTTGGTTGATGCAGTCGCCGGAACTGCCAGCCGCTGATTTCAACGTGGCGCGGAGGACGCACTCCGCTAGTGTCGATCCGACACCGAACGTCGCACGAGTCTAGTCCAGCCGATGTCTACACCGCAGCGCTACCTGACCCGGACGATCCTGTTCCTGATCGTCGTTCTGATCGTGGTCGGCGTGCTGCATCAGGTCGTGATCGACGCGTTTCTCCACAACCTCGCGATCAACGGGCTGATCCTTCTCGTGGTGCTGACCGGCATCGGCTACACCTTCCGGCGCATCCTTCAGCTCCGGCCGGAAATCCGCTGGCTGGAAGGCTACCGGACCGGGGCGCCCGGCTTCTCCGTGCAGGACCCGCCTGCCCTCCTGACCCCGCTGGCGACGGTGCTGGCCCAGACCAGCAAGAAGAGCCGCACGACGCTGACGGCGGTGTCGATGCGCTACCTCCTGGACAGCATCGACAACCGCCTGGAGGAGAGCCGGGACATCTCCCGCTATTTGTCGGGCCTGCCAATCTTCCTGGGCTTGCTCGGCACGTTCTGGGGCCTGATCCAGACGATGGGCTCGATCGGCGAGGTCATCAACGGCCTGTCGATCGGTGGCGGCGACCTCGTGCGGATCTTCGATGACCTGAAGGCCGGCCTGACGGCTCCCCTGGCCGGCATGGGCACCGCCTTCTCGGCCTCCCTGTTCGGCCTGGCCGGCTCGCTGGTGCTGCGCTTCATCGACCTGCAGGCGACCCGCGCGCAGAACGTCTTCTACAACGAGCTGGAAGAATGGCTGTCCAGTCAGGCCCAGCTGCTAGGCGCGGACACCTTGGCTGCACCGGGCGGCTCCCGCCTGGCCGACCTGGCTTCCTCCGCACCGCTGCCGGCCTATGTCCAGGCCCTGCTGCAGCAGACGGCCGAGAACCTGGAGCAGATGCAGCGTGTCCTCACCCATGGCGAGGAGGACCGCGGCAAGCTGGCCATGGGCATCAACCGACTGGGCGAGCAGCTGGGCCTCCTGAACGATCACCTGGTGGGCCAGCAGCGCATGCTGGCCAAGCTCTTCGAGGCGCAGGAGAGCGTGGTGCAGACCTTCGCCCGCGTTTCCGACCCGACCCGCTCCGCGCTCGACGAGCAGACCCGCAGCCATGTCCGCAACCTCGACCTGCAGCTCGCCCGCCTGACCGACGAGCTCCGGCGCGGGCGGGAAGACACGACGCGCGAGCTGCGCAACGAGATCAAGATGGTCAGCCGGGTGATCGCCGCCGCGGCTGGCGAGCCCGGCATGGTCGGAGAGTAAGGCACCGTGGCGCGTTCACGCCGGGACCGGGCCGAGCAGGACGATATCTGGCCGGGCTTCGTGGACGCCTTGTCCACGCTGCTGATGGGCATCACCTTCCTGCTCGTCGTGTTCGTGCTCGGCCAGTTCTTCATGAGCCGGCTGCTGGCCGGCCGCACCGAGCAGATGGATCGCCTGCAGGTCCAGGTGGAGGACCTGGCCAGCCAGCTGCAGCTCTCGCGAGGCGAGGCGGACGAGCTGCGCCGCAACCTGCGCCGGCTGGATGCCGACCTTCAGAACCTGACGGTCGAGCGCGACGACCTCCAGTCCCAGCTGCAGACGAGCGAGGAGGAGCGCACGACGCTCTCGGACCGCCTGGCCAGCATCCTGGCGCAGACCGCCTCGCTCGGCCGCAACCTCGACGACACGCGGGGAACGCTGGAGCAGGAGGCCCGCACCCGCGAGGAGCTGGAACAGGCCCTTGCGGAGGCGCGGCGGCAGATCGCGGCCGATCGGGAAACGGTCGAGCTGCAGGTGGGCCAGCTGGCCGAGCTGCAGCAGCAGGTGGCGGCCCTGCAGGCGATACGCGACCAGCTTCAGGCCGAGAAGGGCGAGGTCAGCACGTCGCGCGACGAGGCCGTGGCGCAGGTGGCGCTACTCAACCGGCAGATCCAGGAGCTGGGCGCCCAACTGGCCCAGCTCGGGCAGGCGCTGGAGGTCAAGCAGGAGGAGATCGATCGCCAGGCAGGCTCGATCGAGGATCTCGGCCGCAAGCTGAACCTGGCGCTGGCCGACAAGGTGCAGGAGCTGTCCCAGTTCCGCTCCGACTTCTTCGGAAGGCTGCGCGGCATCCTGGGCGAACGCAGCGGCGTCCAGATCGTGGGCGACCGGTTCGTGTTCGAGTCGGGTGTCCTGTTCGAGGGAGGCAGCGCCACGCTCAGCCCGGAAGGCCAGGAGCAGCTGACCCAGTTCGCGATCACCCTGAACCAGATCGTGGAGGAGATCCCGGCCGACCTGCCCTGGATCCTCCGCGTCGATGGCCACACCGACAAACGGCCGATCAATACCCCGGAATTCCCGTCCAATTGGGAACTCTCGACGGCCCGCGCCATTACCGTCGCGCGCTTTCTTGTTGCCAACGGCCTCCCGTCCGACCGGGTCGCCGCGGCAGGCTTCGCCGAGTTCCGGCCGCTCGATCCGGCCGACAACGAGGAGGCCTACCGCCGCAATCGGCGCATCGAGCTCCAGCTCACGAATTTCTGAGGTTTTACGGGGCCTTGGCTTGCACGTTCCGCGCGATCGGGCAGAATTGCGTGCGCTCTGCGCCGCGTTCGATACCATGGGACAGGCGTGCTGATGGTTCGGGGGTAGCGGCCGGCATGGCGAATGGAATGGACGGAACGCTCAAGAAGGAGCGTGAGCCGGACTTCGTGGGGATGATCGAGCGCCATCGCGAGTCCAGGAGCTTCTGGGGCAAGCGCACGGCCGCGCTCGCCCTCATCGGCCTCGTGATCGCGGGCTATGGACTGACCGCTGCCGCAGGATGGCACTCCGCGACGTTCTGGCTCGGCCTATTCATCGCAGCCACCGCCGTCTTCCCGTTGTCGGAAGCGCTCGACCGCATGGACCGCGCAACGCGGCTGGAGAGCCTGCGGAGCACTTGGCGAAGCCTGGCCGGCCAGCCAGATACCACGAGTGCCGACATGGACCGACTGTCCGACCTCATTCGCAAGACCCACGGCTGACCGACCGGCGGCCTGCCTATACGAGACCATGATCCGATGACTCAGGAACGCCGTCTGGCCGAACTCGAACAGACATTCGGCGCGTGGGAACGCAACCGGCTGCTGCGCACGTCTGCACTGGTCGCGGTGCCGGTCCTCGTCGCCTTGGGCTGGTGGGGCTATGGCAGGGTCGAGGTCGATGCAGCCCGCGATTCGGTGGTGGCGCTGACGGAGTCGCTAAATGCGGAGCAGCAGGCCAGGTCGGGACTGGAAGCGCAGCTCGGCAAGGCCGGCGTACGCCTGGCGGAGTTGCAGCAGTCGCTGGACCAGGTCGGGATCGAGCGTGACGAGGCGCGTGCTGCGGTCGACGCGGCCAACTCGTCGGCAGGCGGCAAGCTCGCGGAGTTGGCCAGCAGGCTGGATACGGTCAATGAGCAGGTCCGCACCCTGACCGCGGAGCGGGACGACCTGCAGGCCAGGCTGAACACTGCCAGCACGGCTGATTCGGCCAGCGCGGAGCGGATCGCCGGCCTCGAGCAGCAGATCGCGGCGCTGACCGCCGAGCGGGACGCGGCCAGGGGCGAGCAGGCGCAGGTGGCCGCCACCCTGGAGCAGGTGACCCGTGAGCGAGACGAGGCCGTGGAGGCGCGCGGCCAGGCCAGCGGGGGGACGTCCGCCGAGGTCGCCGACCTGACGGCACGGCTGGCGCGGGCCGAGGAACAGCTTGCCACGGCCCAGGTGGAAGTGGGCGCCCTGCAGAAGATCCGGGCGCAGATGCAGGCAGCGCTCGATCAGGCCGACGATCGCGCCGCCGAGAGCGAAAGCCGTTTGTTGGCTGCCCCGGCCCCGGCACCGCAGGACGAGCAGGCCCTGACCGATGCCCGCAGCCGGATCGCTGCCTTGGAGCAGGCCAGGGATGCGCTGCAGGCGGATTTGAGCTCACGTGAGCAGCGGATCGCGGAACTGGAACAGGCTGCGGCGCAGGCGGAAGAGGCAAGAGCGGCCCTCGACCAGGCCCGTGCGGAAATGGAGACGCTGCGGCAGCGTGCCGCCGGCCTGGAAGGCGAGCTGGAAACCCGCAGCCAGCGGATCGCGGAGCTGGAGCAGGCATCCCAGGCGCTGGAACAGGCCCGTGCCGATGCGGCCCAACAGGAGAAGCGTGTCGCCGATCTCCAGCAGCAGCTTGATGCAAGGTCGGCGCGCATCGCCGAGCTGGAACAGGTTGCCGAGCAGGGCCAGGCCGACCAGCAGGCCCTGGCGCAGGCCAGGACGGAGATCGAGGCGCTGCAGAACGTCCGGGCCGACATGCAGCGCCAGCTGGATGCTGCCACCGACGAAGCGATCGCTCTGGAAGCGCGTGTCGGTGATGCCGAGAAGGCCAGGGCCGAGCTGCAGGCGCGTCTTGGCGAGGTCGAGCAACGTGCCGCCGAGCTGGAAACAGAACGGAACCAGGCACGGGAAGCAGCCGCCGCGCTGGAAACCGTCCGCGCCGAACTGGAAGGCCTGAAGCAGGAACGGGCCGAGATGCAGGCGCGTCTCGAGGCCGCGAACGCGCGGATCGCCGAGCTTGAGAAGGCCGTTTCCGATGCCGCAAAGATCGATGACGAACTCGAGCGCACGCGCGCCGAGATCACAGGGCTGGAGCAGGCGCGCAGCTCGCTCCAGGACGAGCTGGAGGACCGTACCGCCAGGGCGGCCGAACTGGAGGCGCAGGTCCGGGCTGCCGAGCAGCAGGATGCCGAACTGCGGGCGGCTGTCAGCGAGGCGACCAATGCCCAGGTGAGCGTGCGCTCCGAACGCGATGCCCTCCAGCAGGAGCGCGACCAGTTGGCGGCCCAGCTCGAGCAGATCTCGGCCCAGGTCGATGCCCTGCAACGGGATGCGCGGGGCACGGAAGCCTTGGCACTGGTGCAGGCCCAGTTGGCCGACAGCCTGTCGAAGGCCGTTCCGACCGCCGCCGAGCTCGAGCAGGGCATCAGGCAGCGCAACATGGAAGACAGCGCCACCCGCGGCATTGTCCTCTCCAGCATCGACGGGGTGGAGGATCAGAGCCTGCTGGAAGGCGGGCGGATCCGGCTGCCGTCCGGCGTGCTCTTCGATTCAGGCAGTGCCGAGCTGAACGACGGTGGCAAGCAGGCCCTCACACAGTTCGCCCAGCGGATGCGGCGGGTGATCGACGAGTTGCCGCCGCTTGCCTCCTGGATGCTCCGGGTCGACGGCCACACCGACGACCTGCCGATACGCGGCGGTCGCTGGCAGAACAATCTGGAGCTCTCGACAGCGCGCGCCGCGGCGGTGGCACAGTTCCTGATCGATGCCGGCCTGCCTGCGAACCGGGTGGTGCCGGCCGGCTTCGGTTCGTCCCGCCCGGCGGTCAAGGGCACGGATGTGGCGGCACGAGCCCAGAACCGCCGGATCGAGATCACTCTCTCGTCCAGCTGAGCAGGCTCAGGCAGCGCGCATCCCGGCGGCGCTGCCATCGGTGAACTGCAGCGCCGCCAGCCGTCCGTAAAGGCCGCCCTGGCCGAGCAGTTCCTCGTGCCGCCCGGTTTCGATCACCTTGCCATGATCGAGCACGACGATGCGGTCGGCGGCCATCACGGTCGCCAGCCGGTGCGCGATGACCAGGGTGGTACGCCCTTCCATCAGGCGCTCCAGGGCCATCTGCACGAGGCGTTCGTTCTCGGCATCCAGGGCCGAGGTCGCCTCGTCGAGCAGGAGGATCCTGGGATCGGCCAGCAGTGCCCGCGCGATCGCGATGCGCTGCCGCTGCCCCCCCGACAGCCGCACGCCCTTCTCGCCGAGGAAGGTGTCGAAGCCGTCCGGCAGGGCGTCGATGAAGCCTAGGGCCGCGGCGGCGTCGGCGGCCGCCCGGACCTCGTCGGCTGTCGCATCGGGCCGGCCGTAGCGGATGTTGGCCAGCGCCGTCCCGGAGAAGATCATCGGCTCCTGGGGCACCCAGGCCAGCCGCGCCCGATGCGCCACCGGGTCCAGCTCGTCGAGCGGCACGCCGTCGACCGTGATGCGCCCGCCGCTCGGATCGTAGAACCGCAGCAGCAGCTGCAGCACGCTGGTCTTGCCGGCACCGGACGGACCGACCAGGGCCACCCGCTCGCCGGGCGCCACGTCGAGGTCGAAATCGGTCAGGATGTCGCGGTCGGGAATGGCCGGGTAGGCGAAGCGGACCTTCTCGAAACGCACGGCCCCGCGCGTCGCGGTGATCGGCCGCGGATGGGCCGGTGCCATCACCAGCGGCTGCGTGTCCAGCAGTTCGAACAGCCGCTCGGTGGCCCCGGCTGCCCGCTGGAGATCGCCCATCAGGTCGGACAGGCCACCGACCGCACTGGCGACAAGCGCGGCATAGAACACAAAGGCGGACAGCTCGCCGCCGGTGATCCGGCCGCTCAGCACGTCCTGGCCGCCGATCCAGAGCACGACGCCGATGGCGCCGAACACCAGTCCGATCACGACAGCGCTCAGGATCGACCGCGCCTTGGCGTAGCGGACCGCCGTCTCGTAGGTCCGTTCGGCCTCGGCACCGAACCGCTCCGCCTCGCGCCCTTCCTGGCCGAAGCTCTGGACGGTGCGCACGCCGTTCAGCGTTTCCTCGACCCGCACGCCGACATCGGCGATCCGGTCCTGCAGGGCACGTGACAGTTGGCGGACCCGGCGCCCGATCATCACGATCGGCACCACCACGACCGGCACCACCAGCAGCACGAAGCCGGTCAGCCTGGGGCTGGTGACCAGCAGGACCGCCAGGCCGCCGACCAGCATCAGGAGGTTGCGCAGGGCCTGGGTGACCGAGGCGCCGATGACGGTCTGGATGACGGCGGTGTCGGTGGTGATCCGGGAGATGACCTCGCCCGTGCGGGTCTGCTCGAAGAAGCCGGGCGAGAGCCGGATCACATGGCCGAACACGTCCTTGCGCAGGTCGGCCACGACCCGCTCGCCCAGCCGGGTGACGAGGTAGGAACGGAAGAAGGTGGCGACGGCCAGCACCAGGATGACGATCCCGACCGCCTCCAGCGCATGGTCGAGGGCACCGCGATCACCGCCGACGAACCCACCGTCGACCAGGTGGCGCAGCCCTTCGCCGATGGAGAGCACCGCCAGGGCCGCGAGGACGAGGGCGATGCCCGTGCCGACGACGAGGCCTCGATGGGGACGGAGATAGGTGGCAAGCCTGCGCAGCTGCTTGAGGTTGCGCGAGCCCTCGCGTCGCCCTCCCGCCCGGTCGAGCGCACGCCCAGCACCTTCCATCGATCGACCTCGGCCCTTTTTGTGGATGGCGAACCGTGGGATGCATGCCGCTTGGAAGCAGGCACGCACGAAAGGGTGCCGTGACCCCTTGAGTCCCCGGATGCCGATGGATATATAGCGGCGGCCCGCACCTGAGGAAAGTGTCGTGAAGAAGGACATCCACCCCGACTACCATCCCATCACGGTCGTGATGACGGATGGGTCGACCTTCGAGACCTCCTCGACCTGGGGCAAGGCTGGCGACAGTATGCAGCTCGACGTCGATCCCAAGTCGCATCCGGCCTGGACTGGCGGCAACGTCCGCGTCATCGAGCGCGGCCAGGTCGAGAAGTTCAACAAGCGTTTCCAGGGCTTCCGCCGCAAGGCAGATGCCTGATTACTTGAAGAGATCGGTGTCATGAAGGTCATCAATTCGCTCAAGACCGCGAAGAGCCGCCACAAGGACTGCCGGATCATCCGGCGCAAGGGCCGCGTCTACGTGATCAACAAGACCAACCCGCGCTTCAAGGCCCGCCAGGGCTGAAGATTCCTGCCCGGCATGCCGGGCAGCGGGCACGCAGATGAAGCCGCGCGAGGTCGCCTCCGCGGCTTTGTTGCGTCCGGCCGTCGTCAGCCCAGCAGCTTCAGGCCCTCCGGTCCCGCGGTGACGTAGCCGCGGTCGGTGAGCTTGAGGTGCGGGATGACCGAGAGCGGCAGGAAGGCCAGGGGCTGCAGCGGTTCCGGCATCGGGCAGCCCATGCCGTGCACGGCCGTGCGGATCGCCCCGAACCGTTCGGCCACCTCCTCGAAGGGCCGGTCCGACATCAGGCCTGCCACCGGCAGCGCCAGCTCCGCCAGTACCTGCCTGTCCCGCACCGCGACGATGCCGCCCTGGATCGCCGCGATCCGGTTCACGGCCACTGCCATGTCCTCGGCGTTCGAGCCCACGACGGTGACGTTGTGGCTGTCATGCCCGATCGAGCAGGCCAGCGCGCCGTGCATCGGCCCGAAGCCGTGGACCAGGCCGCGGCCGATATTGCCGTTCCTGCCATGCCGTTCCAGCACGGCGATCAAGTGCAGCGACCGCTCGGGGTCGGCGACCACGAGGCCGTCCTCGACCGGCGGCTCCTCGCGGCGATGCTCGGTGATCACCGACAGCGGCACGACCCCGATGACGTCCATGTCCCCCTTCGGCGCCGGAATGGCGAAGCTCGTCGCATCGACGGGTGGCAGCAGCACCGAACGGTAGCCTACCGGCTCGGGATGCTCGCGGTCCTGGAACAGCGTCGCTTCGACCACCTGCCCGGCCGCCACCACCCCGCTCACCGACACCGTCTCCAGTTCGTCGACCAGGACGAGGTCCGCCCGCCGCCCGGGCGCGATCAGGCCCCGGTCGTACAGCCGGAACGCGGTCGCCGCGGTCAGGCTCGCCGAGCGATAGACAGGGATGACGGGCGCCCCCGCCGTGATCGCCGCGCGCATGGCATGGTCGATATGGCCCTCGGCGATGATGTCGACCGGCTTGCGATCGTCGGTGCAGAACGCGATCCGCGGCCAGGTCGCCTCGGTCAGCAGTGCGGCCAGCGCAGCGACGTTGCGGGTGACCGAGCCCTCCCGCATCAGCACGATCATGCCCTTCTCGAGCTTCTCCCGCGCCTCCTCCAGGATCGTGCACTCGTGGTCGGTCCGCGGCCCGCCGCACAGGTAGGCATCCAGCGCCTCGCCCATCAGCAGCGGCGCATGGCCGTCGATGGGCTTGTCGGCAAAGGCGGCCAGCTTGCGCAGCAGGTGCAGGTCGGCCTCGATGACGCCCGGAAAGTTCATCATCTCGGCCAGGCCCAGCGCGCTCGGATGAGCGGCCAGCGGCAGGAGGTCGTCCACCTCCAGCCTCGCCCCCGCCGTCTCCAACTCGCTGGCCGGCACGCAGGACGGCAGGTTGACCTTGAGGCTCATGACCAGCGTCGTGGCCGCTTCCAGGAACCAGGCGATACCCTCGGTACCGGTGACGTTGGCGATCTCGTGCGGGTCGCAGATCGCCGTCGTGGTCCCGCGCGGCAGCACCAGCCGCTCGAACTCGGCCGGCGTGACCAGCGAGCTCTCCACGTGGACATGCGTGTCGATGAAGCCCGGCGCCAGGAACCGGCCGCGAGCCTCGACCACCCGCAGGGCAGGCCGCGGCTCGCCCACCGAGACGATCGTGTCGCCGACGATGCCGACCGAGGCATTCCGCACGCTGCCCGAGGCGACGTCGACCAGCTGCGCCCCCTCGATCGAAAGATCGCACGGCTCCAGGCCGCGGGCAGCCAGGATCCGCCTCGTCAGAACGGTGACATCGACCGCCATTGTTCCTGCCCCTGCGTTGCGCCTGCCGCCAGACTACGAGCCCGCTCCACCGGCGACCATAGAGAGCGGCAGCCGGCGCAGGGCACGGTCAGGGATCCGGGTGAGCGCGGCCACGGCGGCCAGCGCACCAGGGCAGAGCCGCGCGGCGTGGCCCAGGACAGCCTGCGGCCATGCCTGCACCAGCAGCCGGGACAAGAGGGTCGCTCCACCCACCCTCGCCGCGACGTCGGCACGCATGCGGTGGTGGAATGCAGCCGATGTCCGCCCTCGCAGGTGGTAGTCCGCCGCCAGGCAGGCACTGTGCAGGGCGATCGACATCCCCTCCCCCGCGAAGGAGGGGATGACGGCCGCCTGGTCGCCAAGGCGCCAGCAGCCGTCGTCGGGCTGCTGGACCAGCCCATAGGGGATGCCGGCGATGGCGAGCGGGCGATCATGCATGGAACTCGCCCCAGCCAGACGTTCGCCCAGATGGGGGTTGGCCCTCCCCACATGGTCCAGCAGCGCTTCCCAGCCCTGGCCGAACTGCTGGAAGGCCTGCTTGCGCACGAGCAGGCAGATGTTTGCAGCTCCCTCCTCGATCGGCTCCAATCCGCCATAGCCGCCCGGGAACAGGAACAGCTCCACCCGGCGCCCGAGGCGGGCTGCCTGCCCGGCCGCCAGCCTGACATGCATCTTCAGGCCGATCAGGTCGTTCTGCCGCCCCGGGCCACGCTTCCAGCCGCGCAGGTCATGCTTGCCGGTCCCGATAAAGGCATCCCGTGCGCTCACGGGCGAGCCGTCGGCCAGCTGGGCGATCCAGTGTCCGCCCCGATCCAACTGCCGCACGGCCAGCCCACGTCGGACAACCGCGCCCGCCGCCCGCGCCCGCTCGATCAGCGCCTCGTCCATGCGCCGACGCGACAGGCTCCAGGCAGGGAACGGCAGGCGGCACCGTGCCATGCCCTTTGCCGCCGAGAATCCCACCTCGTCGATGGGCACCGCTCCCAGTCGCTCCGGTTGCACGCCGAGATCGCGGAGATAGTGCACCGCCTCATGGCTGAGGAATTCGCCGCAGACCTTGTCGTGCGGACCCGCCTCGCGCTCGACCAGCACGACATCCCGCCCGGCGCGCGCCAAGGCCTGCGCCAGGGCGGATCCGGCCGGCCCGCCGCCGATCACCAGCGCGTCGTGAAGGCGGGTCACGCCGGGCGCACCCGCGCGACGCACAGGCGGAACGGCATCCACCATCCGATCGCCGCTGCATCCTCCGGCAGGCCGGCAGCTGTCAGGTAGCGCCGCCAGTCCTCCGCCCGGAAACTGCGGGCGATCGAGATGGGCCCGTCGTTCTGGACGAACCGGTGCAGCCGCATGAGCCGCGATGCCCGGGCGAACAGCCGGTAGGGCAGCGGATGGCGGTGGAGGTCGTTGACGAACCAGCCGAGCGCCGCCTCGTCCTCCATCCAGCGCAGGAAGCGGACGAGCGGCACGTCGTCCAGGTGGTGCGTGAACAGGGAACTGATGACGAGGTCGACAGGACGGTCCGGCCGGAAGTCGAAGATGTTCCCCGTGCGCCACTCGATCGGCAGGTCGGCAGGCGTCGCCTCGCGGGCCGACGCTACAGCCCAAGGGTTCAGGTCCAGCCCGGTCAGCTCCAGCGGCAGGCCGCGTCGCCCTCCCCAGCGGGCGATGCGCCGCAGCATGTCGCCCTGGCCCGACGCGACATCGAGGATCCGCAAGGGCCGACCTGCCGGAAGCCGGCCGCCCTCGGCCAGGGCATTCAGGAAGGACAGGGTGGGCCGGTAGGCCAGGGTCAGCCGATTCACCCGGGCCAGGTCGCGC
Source organism: Geminicoccus sp. (assembly GCF_036263595.1). Lineage (NCBI taxonomy): Bacteria > Pseudomonadati > Pseudomonadota > Alphaproteobacteria > Geminicoccales > Geminicoccaceae > Geminicoccus > Geminicoccus sp. The sequence goes on from NZ_DATAGQ010000088.1 coordinate 27,918, forward strand.
AGGCAGCCCCGGAACGTCGCGAAGTCGCAGTCTTCCGTGTCCATCAGCTCCGGCGTCGTCGCACGCCGGGAGAAATCGATGGCGGTCATCAGTGCCGGGCTTGGCTGAACAGCATCGTTTCCGCGACGAGCCCGGGACCGAACGCCATGGCGCAGCCGTTCTTGCCCGCAGGTTCTTCCTGCAGAAGTGCCTTCAGCACGAACAGGATTGAAGCAGAGGACATGTTGCCGTGGTCGCGCAGCACCTGTCGCGAGGCGGCCATCGCCGGGACCGGCAGCTCCAGGGCGGTCTCGACCGCGTCCAGCACGGACCGTCCGCCCGGATGCACGGCCCAAAGATCCACCTGGTCGACCGGCCGCCCTTGAAGGATGTCCTGCCCACGAGCCCGCAGGCCGTCGCCAATGCAGCCCGGCACCTTGCCGGCCAGCATCATGTCGAAGCCGGAATCGCGGATGGTCCAGGTGATGTGCGCCGCCGTGTCCGGCACCAGCACCGCATGGAAGCTGTCGAGCTCGAAGCCCGAGCGCTCCGCGCTGACCAAGGCGGCAGCACAGCCGTCGCCGAAGATCATGAAGGTCAGCACCTGCTCCAGGTCGGTCGTCTCCTGCAGGTGCAGCGTGCACAGCTCCAGGCTGACCAGCAGGACGCGCGCGGCCGGCTCCGAGCGGACGATATGGCGGGCCAGCTTCAGGCCGTTGATGGCCGCATAGCAGCCCATGAAGCCCACGACCGTGCGCTCGATCGAGGGGCTGAGCCCGAACCGCTCGATCAATTCGAAGTCGAGCCCAGGGGCAGAGAGCCCCGTGCAGGAGATGATGATCAGATGGGTCGGCGCTCTGGGGTCCAAATCGAGGCGGAGCCGCCCGACCGCCTCGGCGGCCAGATCGGGGGCTTCGGCCTCGAACCGGCGCATCCTGGACGCCGTCGAGGGGAAGCTCCCAAAGCGGTAGAAACCGCCGTCGTCGACCGACTCGTCGGCGTCGCCCTTCGCAGGTGCCAGGCAGGACCAGCGATGCTCGATCTGGCTGCGATCCGCCATGCGGCGGAAAAGGGCATGACCCCGCTGGTCCTGCAGCAGTCGATCCGCGAATTTTACAAATGTGTGATGAACATCATTGGGCGGAACAGCCGTCGCGATGCGATTGAGATAGACTGAGGGCAATGTTCGGCTCCAGCCCGCACTGGCGATGCTCTGTTTGTACAACGAGAGCATCCCAGGGCGGTTCCGGACCGTCGGATCATGCGCCAGCCAGCATTGTACATCTTTTTACAACACATTGGCCGGCATCGATCAGATCTGCGCACTCGTCATAGACGCGTTCATCGGCGCAACCGGACCATCGAGTTCAGGCATGACCTTGTCCATGGTGATGGGCAGGTCGCGCACCCGCTTGCCCGTCGCATGGTGGACCGCATTGGCGATCGCTGCTGCCGTCCCGACGATGCCGATCTCGCCCACCCCCTTCACGCCGATCGGGCTCGCCATGACGTCGTGCTCCTCCACAAAGATCACGTCGATCTCGTGGATGTCGGCGTTCACGGGGATGTGGTACTCGGCGATGTTGTGGTTCATGAACCGCCCGAAATGGTGGTCCATCTCGCTGTGCTCTTCCAGCGCCATCGCCTGGCCGAAGACGAGCCCGCCGATGATCTGGCTGCGTGCCGTGTTCAGGTTCAGGATGCGGCCCGCCGCCACGGCACCCACCAGTCTCGTGGCCCGGACCAGCCCGAGTTCCTCGTCCACCCGCACCTCGGCGAACACGGCGATGTGCGTGTAGCGGGCATGGGACTTCTGGACCTTGGGATCAGGTGTCGACTTCTCCTCCGCCACCAGTTGGCCGACACCGGCTGCGCGCAGCACCTCGCCGATCGACAAGCTGCGGCTTGGATCGTTCTGCACGGCCAGCCGCCCGTTGCGGAACTCGATCCGCTCCAGCGCCTCGTTGGCGAGCGGCGAGTTCTCCATGCCGCGCGCATGCTCGAACAGCTGCTGGCGCAATGTCTGGCAGGCAAGCACCACGGCCGATCCCACCGACGCCGCGGTCCATGAGCCGCCCTCCAGTGGCGACTTGGGCAGCGAGGAGTCGGCGATCTTCACCGTCACGTCCTCGATCGGCACGCCCACGCCGTCCGCTGCCAGCTGTGCCAGAATGGTGTAGGTGCCGGTGCCGATGTCGGACGTCGCCGTTGCGACCTCGACCTTGCCGTCGGCTTGCACGGTCGCCCGTGCGGTCGCTTCCTGCATCTGGGCCTCCCAGATGCCGGTCGCCATGCCGTAGCCGATCAGCTCGCGGCCTTCTCGCATTGAGCGGGGTGCCGGCTGGCGCTTCGACCAGCCGAACCGCTCCGCACCCTGGCGATAACAGGCCATCAGCTCCTTGGAGGAAAACGGCTTGTCCTCGTTCAGGTCCTTTTCTGCATAGTTGCGGATCCTGAACTCGAGCGGATCGACCCCGGCCTTTTCCGCCAGCTCGTCGATGGCCGATTCCAGCGCGAACATGCCGGTCGGCGCACCGGGAGCGCGCATGTCGCCGGGCGTGTAGGTGTGGAGCTTCGCGAGCTTGTACTCGAACGAGACGTTGTCGCAGTGATAGGCCAGCCCCGACCAGTTGACGACCACCTCCTGGTAGTCCTCGAAGGTCGAGGTGCCGGCCACCGCCGCATGGCGCAGCGCCACCAGCTTGCCGTTCTCGTCCGCACCCAACGACATGGTCTGCCGCGTCTCGGGCCGGTGCGTGAAGGTGAACATCTGGTCGCGTGAGAGCGTCACCCGCACCGACCGCTTCAGCTCGAGCGCCGCCATCACCGCCAGGAACAGCTGGTATTGCGGCCGCAGCCCCGAGCCGAACGCCCCGCCGACGAAAGGCGACACGACCTGCACGTCGTCCGCTGAGAGGCCGAACACCGAGGTGATGTATTGCTGCCCGTTCTGCACGCCCTGGATCTTGTCGTAGACCGTGAGCTTGCCGTCGTTCCAGACGACGGTGCTGGCATGCGGCTCCATCGGATTGTGGTGCTGCGCACCATGATAATAGTCCGCCTGGACCTGGTACTTGGCTGCCGCGAACGCCTTGGCGAAATCACCCCGGTCGTCCGGCGGCGGATCGATGCCCGAGCGCTTCTTGGGCGGCACGTAGGCCCGCTGCTCTTCCACCGCGAGGTCGGTCTGATGCGACTCCAGCCGATACTCGATCTCGATGAGCGACGCCGCATGGCGCGCGGTCTCGAAGCTGTCTGCCACCACCAGCGCGATCGGCTGACCGCTATAGTGGATCGTCTTGTCGTAGAGCGGCCGGAACGGCGAGCCGGGCGGGGCCACCTGGTCCTGGTACTTGGAATCGAACCAGGCCGTGCGGCGCCGGTTCTCGTGGGTGAATATCCGGACGACGCCGGGCACCGCCAGGGCCTTGCTCGTGTCGATCCGCTCGATGGTGCCGTGCGCGATGGCGGATGAGACGACGCGGCCATGGAGCAGGTCCGGCGCCTTGTACTCGCCCGCATATTTCGCGGCGCCGGTGACCTTGAGCGGCCCGTCGACCCGGCGCTGCGCCGTCCCGACATAGGTTTGCGTGGTCGCCATGACGGGTGTCCTCACTGGATGCGCTTGTCGGTCTGCGACTGCGGCGTGCCGGCCGCCGCCTGGCCCAGCGCACGCACGATCGCACGGCGCGCCAGCTCGATCTTGAAGTCGTTGAAGCCCTTGCCCTGGGCTCCTTGTAGGAACTGCAGGGCCGCCTGCCGGAAGCTCTCCTTCGTGGCGGGCTGGCCCGCCAGCCGTTGCTCCACCTCCCGGTCGCGCCAGGGCTTGTGCGCCACGCCGCCCATGGCCAGACGCGCCTCGACGATCCGGTCGCCTTCCAGCCGCAAGGCGGCCGCGACCGAGACGAGCGCGAAGGCGTAGGACAGCCGGTCGCGCAGCTTGAGATAGGTGTAGTTGCCGGCAAAGCCCTCGGTCGGCAGGTCGACCGAGAGGATCAGCTCGTCCGGCCGCATGTTGGTGTCGCGCTCGGGCTCGTTGCCCGGCAGCCGGTGGAAGTCCTCGAACGCGATCCGCCGCTCGCCTGCCGATCCTGCCACGCGCACCGTGGCATCGAGCGCCGCCAGCGCCACGGCCATGTCGGAGGGATGCGTCGCGATGCAGTGGTCGCTGGTGCCGAGGATGGCGTGCTGCCGGTTCAGCCCGTTCAGCGCCGCGCAGCCGGTGCCGGGCTGGCGTTTGTTGCAGGGGGTGGCCGTGTCGTAGAAGTAGAGGCAGCGCGTGCGCTGCAGGAGGTTGCCGCCGGTGGAGGCCATGTTGCGCAACTGGGCGGTGGCACCCGCCAGGATCGCGCTTGCCAGCAGAGGGTAGCGCTGCTCGACGCGGGCGTCGTAGGCGACATCGGTGTTCGGCACGAGCGCGCCGATGCGAAGGCCGCCGTCGACCTCCTCGATCGCCTTCAGCGGCAGATGGGTGATGTCGATCAGCCGGGTCGGCGCCTCGACATGGTACTTCATCAGGTCGAGCAGGTTGGTGCCGCCGGCGATGAAACAGGCCGAGGGATCCTGGGCACGCGCCCGCACGGCCGACTGCACGTCCTCGGCACGGACATAGGAGAAGCGGTTCATGGCCGGGCCTCCTGCTCGCCCTGGCTCAGCACATGCTCGATCGCCGCCACGATGTTCACGTACGCCCCGCAGCGGCAGAGATTGCCGCTCATCAGCTCGCGGATCTCGTGTCGCTCCTTGGCGCGGCCTTCCTTCAGCAGGCCCACCGCCGAGCAGATCTGGCCGGGCGTGCAGTAGCCGCACTGGAAGGCGTCGTGCTCGATGAAGGCGTCCTGCAGCGGGTGCAGCTTGCCGTTCTCCGCCAGGCCCTCGATGGTCGTGACCTTCGCCCCATCCTTCATCACCGCCAGCGTCAGGCAGGCGTTCACCCGCCGGTCGTCCACCAGCACGGTGCAGGCGCCGCATTGGCCGTGGTCGCAGCCCTTCTTGGTGCCGGTCAGGTCCAGTTGCTCGCGCAGGAGGTCGAGAAGGCTGGTCCAGGGCTCCACCTCCAGCTGGTGGGCGACACCATTGACGGTCAGCGTGATCGGGATCCGCTGCGCCTGGTCGGCCGCGGAAATGGGCTTGGCGACGGTATCGGTAGCTTGCATGGTAATCTCTGCCGTGCTTCCGGCGCGCCGGCCGAAAGTACTGAACCTGGGTTCGATGGTGTGAACCCAACCATTCCAGCTTGGAGCGGTTCCACACTGGCCCTCGGCATGGCCATCCGAGACCGATGGATTCTTCCGCCGTTCCGTGGTCTGCTGCCTGAAAATCGGGGAGCTGATCATTGCGCGGATATCATCTCATCGCCGCCGCCGCCGCCATGCTGGCGCAGGCCGCGCCAGCCGACGCCCAGGAATATCCCACCAAGCCGGTCACCATCGTCGTGCCGTTCGCGGCTGGCGGTCCGACCGACACGGTAACCCGCCTCGTGGCCCAGTCGATGACCGGAACGCTGGGCCAGCAGGTGATCGTCGAGAATGTCGGCGGTGCCGGCGGCACGCTGGGTGCCGCGCGTGTCGCGAAGGCGGAGCCGGACGGCTACACCCTGCTCCTGCACCATATCGGCCAGGCCACCTCGGCCATCCTCTATCGCCAGCTCAGCTACGACCCGGCGGCCGACTTCGCGCCGATCGGCATCGTGGTGGACGTGCCGATGACGATCGTGGCTCGCGGCGACTTTCCGGCCAACGACATGAAGGCCCTGATCGAGCAGGTGAAGGCTGAGGGTGATGTGATCACCTATGCCAATGCCGGGATCGGTTCGGCGTCGCATCTGTGCGGCATGCTGTTGATGCAGGCTTTCGACGTTCCGCTCACCACGGTGGCCTACAAGGGAACCGCCCCGGCGATGAACGACCTGCTGGGCAGTCAGGTCGACCTGATGTGCGACCAGACCACCAACACGACCGGTCAGATCAAGGGCGGCAAGATCAAGGTCTATGCGGTGACCAGCCCGGAGCGGGTGCCGTCCCTGCCCGATGTCCCCACCACCGCGGAAGTCGACCTCGCCGCCGTGCAGGTCGGCATCTGGCACGGCCTCTATGCGCCGAACGGCACCGATCCGGCCGTGGTGACGAGGCTGGAGCAGGCGCTGCAGGCTGCCGTGACCGATCCGGGCGTCGTCCAGAAGCTGGCGGACCTGGGTGCCGAGCCTGCCACCAAGGAAGAGGCGACGCCCGCAGCCCTCGACAAGCTGGTGAAGGACGAGATCGCACGCTGGCGGCCCGTGATCGAAGCGGCCGGCCAGTTCGCCGACTGACCGGCCCGCAATGGGCACGCGCAGTTCCCGCGACATCGCCGCGGGCCTCCTGTTCCTCGTGGTGGCGCTGGCCTTCCTGTGGTTCGCGCAGAACCATGCGTTTGGACGGCCGAACCGGATGGGCCCGGCCTTCTTCCCATCAGTCCTGGCGATCCTTCTGGGGATCATGGGGACGGCCATCCTCGTGCGCGGCCTGCGCGCAGAGGGTCAGGCGATCGGCCCTTGGCCCTGGCGCGCCATGCTCCTGGTACTGGGGGCCGGGGTCCTGTTCGGCCTGACGATCCGATCGTTCGGACTGATCGCGACCGTGCCGGCCGTGGTGCTGGTGTCGTCGTTCGCCAGCCGGCAGGCCAGGCCGACGACGTCCCTCATCCTGGCGCTGGTCCTCGGCCTGTTCTCGATCCTGGTGTTCGCCTACGGCCTGGGCCTGCCGATCCCGGTGTTCGGCCGCTGGCTGGGAGGATAGGCGCCCGTGGAACTGCTCGGCGATATCGGCCTCGGCCTGTCCGTGGTCCTGACCCCGCTCAATCTCGGCTGGTGCCTGATCGGAGTCCTCCTGGGCACGCTGATCGGCGTGCTGCCGGGGCTGGGACCGGCCGCCACGATCGCGATGCTCTTGCCGGTGACCTTCGGGCTGCCGGCGGTCTCGTCGCTGATCATGCTGGCCGGCATCTATTACGGCGCCCAGTATGGTGGCTCGACCACGGCGATCCTGATCAACCTGCCGGGCGAGACCTCCTCGGTCGTGACCGCCCTCGACGGCTACCAGATGGCGCGCAAGGGCCGGGCCGGTGCCGCGCTGGCGACCGCGGCCATCGGCTCATTCTTCGCCGGCACGATCGCCACGGCGCTGGTGGCCTTCTTGGCGCCGCCGCTTGCCGCCGTGGCCCTGCGCTTTGGTGCTGCCGAGTACTTCGCGCTGATGGTGCTGGGCTTGGTGGCCTCCGTTGCCCTCGCCCGCGGCTCCGTGCTCAAGGCCGTGGCCATGGTGGTGCTGGGCCTGCTGCTGGGCACGGTCGGCACCGACGTGAACTCCGGCGAGCAGCGCTTTACCTTCGGCATCCCGGAACTGGCCGAAGGCATCAACTTCGTGGCGCTGGCCATGGGCATGTTCGGGATCGCCGAGATCCTGACCAACCTCGACCACGAGGCGACGCGCACGCCGCTGACCAGGGTCATCGGCAGCCTGCTGCCGTCGCGCGCGGAGATGCGCCGGATCGTGGGCCCGATCCTGCGCGGCACCGGGCTCGGTTCCCTTCTGGGAATCCTGCCGGGTGGCGGCGCCGTGCTCGCGGCGTTCGCCGCCTATGCCCTCGAGAAGAAGATCTCGCGCACGCCATCGGAGTTCGGCAAGGGCGCCATCGAGGGCGTGGCAGCACCCGAGGCCGCCAACAATGCCGGGGCGCAGACCAGCTTCATCCCGATGCTGACGCTAGGCATCCCCTCGAACCCGGTCATGGCGCTCATGGTGGGTGCCTTGACCATCCAGGGCATCCAGCCGGGGCCCCAGGTCATGACCGAGCAGCCCGAGCTGTTCTGGGGCGTGATCGCTTCCATGTGGATCGGCAACCTGTTCCTGATCGTCCTGAACCTGCCCCTGATCGGGCTCTGGGTCCGCCTGCTCACCATCCCCTACCGGCTGCTCTACCCCGCCATCCTGGTGTTCTGCTGCGTGGGCGTGCTCAGCCTGAACAACCTGCCGTCCGACGTCTTCGTGATGATCCTGTTCGGCCTGGTCGGCTACGTGCTGGTCCGCCTGGACTGCGAGCCGGCCCCGCTGCTGCTGGGCTTCATCCTGGGGCCGATGATGGAGGAGTACCTGCGCCGGGCACTCATCCTCGCGCGCGGCGACATGACGACGTTCCTCACCCGGCCGATCAGCCTCGCCCTCCTCCTGCTCACGCTCGCCATCATCGTCGTGCTGACCCTGCCCGCGATCCGGGCGAAGCGCGAGGAAGCGTTCGAGGAGACGCCGGCCTGAGCGCTCAGGCTGCCTGCTTGGCCCAGGCCGCGCGAATCAGGTCCGGCAGGGCCATCGGGTCGAAGGGCTTGGCGATCACGTCGATGGCGCCGAGCGCCATGAACTGGTCGATCTCGCTCTGCTGCACCTTGGCAGTCATGAAGATGGCGGGCGTGGCGGCAGTCCGTTCCCGCCTGCGAAACTCGGCAAGCACGCTCGGCCCGTCCATCTCCGGCATCATCACGTCCAAAAGCAGGAGTTGCGGCCTGAACTCGTCGGCCCGCTCCAGCGCCTCCTTGCCCGATCCGCAGGCGGCCATCTCGAAGTTGCCGATCGCTTCCAGCGCGAAGACCGCCACGGTTCGTATGTCGTCGTCGTCGTCGACATAAAGGATCCTGCTAAGCGGCTCGATGGCCATCCTGGTCTTCTCCGTGTCTGCTGTGGCGTGTCTCGGCCAGGAGACGCCCGATGGCCGCCGCCAGCTGGTCGTTCTCCATGCGGGCCTTGTTCAGGCTCGCCTGGATCATGACGTGTCCCCTGACCCGAACATCCTCGGCGGACAGAATCAACAGCGCCGCCTGACGGTTCGTCGTCCGAAGAAGCGGAACGAGGTCCAGCCCGTTCCCATCAGGCAGGTTCACATCGAGAACCACGAGATCGAAGCGCCGCTGCTCGAGCAGCTCGCGAGCTACCCGCAAGGACAGCGCGACCTCGAGCTGCACCGTATCGCCAGCGACGTTGCGCAGGATCTCTCGGACGATCACCACCGTGTCCGGGTCGTCCTCGACATGGAGAATGTGCCGCTTGCCGGCATGATGGACACATGCATCCAGCACCTTGCGCAGGGTCGTCTCCGTGACCGGCTTGGTGAGCCATTCCAGGACCTGATGCTGGGCATCGCCCAGTTCGATGCGCCGATCCGGGGAGTCTGCCGACACCACGATGATCGGCATGAGGTGGTGACGCTCGTCGCTACGGACGTTCCGGATCAACTCGATGCCGCTCATGTCGGGCAGGCCCAGATCCACCGTCATCGCCGCGAACCGGCTCTTTGCCAGCCTGCGCAGCGCTTCCTCGGCGCTGTTCGCCACGATTGGCCGCCAACCGTCCTGCTCGACCGCATTGGCCAGCATGGCGCCGATCAGGACGTCGTCCTCGCAGATGAGGACGCATGGTCGATGGTCCTCGATGGTCTCGGCCGGTGGGGGAGCGGAGGCGATGATGGGAAGCGTCAGCCAGAAGCGCGTCCCGCCGTCCGGGAGCGGGCTTTCGAAGTCGATGGTGCCGTCGTGGCGCTCCACGATTGCCTTGACGATGCTCAAGCCGAGGCCCGTGCCCCGGCTACGGCGGGTGTTGCCGCTGTCGGCCTGCGCGAACCGCTTGAACAGATGGGGCTTGAAGCTTTCGGGGATGCCGCTGCCGAAGTCGCGGACCTCGACCGTCACAGTCTCCTCGTCGTTCCTCAGCGTGACGTGCGCCGCCTTGCCGGCAGGCGTGAACTTGATCGCGTTGGAGATCAGGTTGGACAGCACCTGCTGGAGCCGCCCGGGATTGCCCAGCACCTGGAACTCCCTCGTCGTCTCGTCCTTGAAGACCAGCTCCGTCGAGAACTGTCCCGCAAATCCCTGGTTCGCCTCGACCGTCGACCTGACGAGCTTGCCGAAATCGAGCTGCTCCTTCTCCATCTCGATCTGGTGGGTCTCGATCTTCTCGATGTCGAGCAGGTCGTTGACGAGATCGATCAGCCGGATGGTGTTCTTGTGGGCGATGTCGAGCAGGGTCTTGGCCTTGGGCGGCAGCTCGCCGGCGGCGTTGCTGACGATCAGCCCGAGCGAGCCGCGGATGGACGTCAGCGGTGTGCGCAGCTCGTGGCTCACCGTGGCGACGAAGTCGTCCTTGACCTGCTGCAGCTTCTGCCGCTCGGTCACGTCGCGCATGATGCAGACATAGGCCGGCCCTTTGTCGAGCTGGCACTCGCCGACGGTGACTTCGGCGGGAAAGCTCGTCCCGTCCGAACGGACGGCATCGCCGTTCCAGTTCCGGCCCTCGATGATGTCGAAGCCCGAGAGGAACCTGTTCAGCTCGGCCCCGGTGATCGTCTGGTCGCTGACGCCCAACCTCGCCGAGGCCGCCCGGTTGGCCAGCACGATCGTGCCGTCCGGCGATACCAGCATGATGCCGTCCAGCCCGTTGTCGAGGATGGCCGACAACCGGCGCTGCGCACTCTGCAGCGCCTCGTGCTGGCGCTGGATCTGGCGGTTGACGTCGTCGAGCTCGGCGATCCGCAGCCGCTGCTCCTGCTGCTGGTTGCGAAAGAAGAACAAGGCGGCGAGACAGGCGATCAGGGCCCCCGTCATGGCTGCCACGAGCAGCCAGATCGTCCGACGCAGGCTCTGCTCGAGCGTCTGGTGGCGCAGCGCCAGCTTCTCCTCCTCGCGCCGCATGAAGGCCAGGATGGCGGCGCGAGCCGGGTTGATGTGCAGGTTGTACCGGGCGAGGATCAGCCGCCTTTCCTCGAACGCGCCGTTCCAGCCCTTGCCGATCAGGCTCTCGAGGAGATCTGCCCGCGCGCGGAGCATGGCCGTGATACGGTCGAGGCGCTCCGACTGCTCCTGGTCCTCCCCGACGAGGGACCCCAGTTTCGCCAGCGTGGCGGGCACCTGACCGATCGCCAGCCGCAAGGTAGCCGGGTCTTCCGCGCCCAGGCCAGTGATGTGGTACATGACCCGAAGGCTGCTATCGACGGTGGCCATCCGGAGGTTGGCCGTCAGCTCCACGATGGCGTGGGACCTCTCCAGCAGGGAACGGTCGGTTCGAGTTTCGTCGATGAAGCGCTTGGCGAGGTAGGTCGAGGCCCCGAACAGCAACACGATCACGATCATCGGCACGAGAATGAAACTGCGCATGGGCGCCCTTGGTCCGGGCGGGATGTCCTGGCGCAACGGAGCCGGTCGTGACATCGGATGGGTCTGCGCTGGATCGAACGGCCCAGGCTGGCCGGCGTCCGGCGATGCCGGAGGAAGATCAGTCGCCGCCACTGGACGGGCCTGCCGTCCAGCGGCTCATCGTACGGTCAGCAGCCTCTTCACGCTGACCAGCAGCTGCTCGATCGCGATCGGCTTGGTGAGATATTCCTGCGCGCCGAACCGGTAGCCGGAGATCATGTCCACCTGGTGCGAGCGCATGGTCAGCATGATGACCGGGATCTTCTCGGTCTTCTTGATCATTCGCAGCTTCTTCAGTGCGTCCAGGCCGTCCATCACCGGCATGTTGCCATCCAGGATGATCAGGTCCGGCGCCGCTTCCTGCGCCATGCGGATTGCATCGGCGCCGGTCCCGCCGACACGCACGGCATAGCCCTTCTGCTCCAGCGAGAACCGGACGAGCTCGAGCAGGTGGGGATCGTCGTCCACGACGAGGATGCTGGGGCGATTGACCGCGCCGACCCCGACCATGTCTTTCTTGGGCTCTTCTTGGGGCCTTGAGAAAATTCTCGACAGGAATGACACGTAATTTTCCCCTCAGGCTCCTTGACGCCGACTACCGAATAAATCTTCTTTACATTTTTTGATCTGATGACAACCGGAAAGCATCAAAAAGAGATGCCAAGCTTGCACCGGCAGGAAGTTGGATCGGCAACCGATGCAGATCCGCACGAGCAATCATAGCAAGCGGGCACACTCGAAGCAGATGCGACCAGTTCGTCAAGTAAAATTCTCACGTGAAGATAATATGGCAGAGTACACAGCAAATGTGCTACAGTCGCAATCGTGACTGGCACACACCGCAGGTCCGGAGAAAACGGATAGCGGTGAAATGCGCCCTTGCAATGCACCATTTTTGGCTAGATGTCGATGCGTCCAATCAGCCGAAGCGGGGTTGGCACCATCATCGCTTCACGCGTGAGTTGGGGCGGATACGTACTACTCGAATGTGCACAAACCACAGGTTGGTTGATCCACAGGTCGGACAGCCATGAAGCTCGGTGAGCTCGCGGCCATGGTGGACACGACTGTCCAGCCCGGCCGGGCCCGGCCGCTCAAGCAGAAGTTCTGCGAGATGCCGTTCACCGGCGTCGGCGTGCGCGACGTGCTGCGCTATCTCGACATGCGCACCGTCAACGACCCCTTCACCTACATCGTCACGCCGAACGTCGATCATGTCGTCCGCAACTGGCGCGACAAGGGCGAACTCGTGGAGATCTACGAGGATGCCGAGCTGTCTTTATGCGACAGCCGGATAGTCAGCCTGATCGGCCGCTTCAGCGGCGTCTCGCTGCCTGTGGTGACCGGCTCGGACCTGACGGCGATCCTCCTGGAATACACGATCGATCCGCAGGAGCGGATCACCATCATCGGCGGGTCCGCCGAGGTGGTCGCCAAGCTGGCGCGCCGCTACGGGCTGCGCGACATCCGCCACCACAACCCGCCGATGGGCTTCATCCGTGACCCGGCTGCCGTCATGGAGGCCGCCCAGTTCGTGGAGCGCAACCCCAGCCGCTTTGTGTTCCTGGCGGTGGGCTCGCCCCAGCAGGAGATCCTGGCACGCGCGATCAAGCATCGCGGCCAGGCCACCGGGATCGGGCTGTGCGTCGGCGCGTCGCTCCTGTTCCTCACGGGCAACCTGCAGCGCGCGCCGCTATGGATGCAGCGCGCCAAGCTGGAATGGCTGCACCGGCTGGCGCAGGAGCCCAGGCGGATGTGGCGGCGCTACCTCTACGACGCGCCCAAGATCCTGCGGATCGCCGCCGACCATCAGCGCGAGCAGCGGGTCCTGGTCAGCGTAATCGTGCCGACCGATCGTCACGAGGAGCTGCTGCCCCGCCTGATCGAGCGTTGCGGTGCCCAGACCGGCTTCAATGCCGACGCGATCGAGATCGTCTTCGTCGACTATTCCGCCGAAGGCTCGGCCCGCGCCATCGTCGAGCGCCACGCCACGCGGTCGCGCGTCAGGATCCGCTATCTCCACAGCCGGGGCATCGGCATGGTCCGCGCGCGCAACCTCGCCGCCACCGAGGCGAAGGGCGAGTTCCTGGCCTTCATCACCGAATGCACCCTGCCGACGCCGTCCTGGCTCGAAGCCATGCTGAAGGTGCACCGCATCTACGATGCCGATGTCGTGCTGGGGCCGGTCGAGCCGGTGTTCGAGACAGAGCCTGCCAGCTATGGCAGCCACTATCGCCGGGCATTCGCCTACCGGAGCGACGCCACGACCGGCACGGCACTGGAGCCGCGGCGGCCGCTGCAGTTCACCGGCGGCGGCAGCTTCGTTCCCTTCGCCACGCGCAACGCCATGATGCTCAAGGCGAACTACGCTGCCATGAGCAGCGCCGGCAGCGACGACAGCGTCTTCCTCGCCCGCCTGCTCCGCAGCGGCAAGCGGCTGGTCTGGTGCGCCGAGGCGACGGTGGAGGAACAGATCCCGGCCGGCCAGCTCCGCCCCATGGTCCTGCTCCGCCGCGTGTTCCGCCAGAGCCAGTTGACCGCCGGAACGGCGATGGCAGACCCGCCCAGCTATGGCGACCTGCTCGGCTGGATCGGGATCGGTCTGCTGCAGACGGCGGCAGGCAGCGCGAGGGCGCTGTTGTGGCCAATCAGCCGGGAGCGAGGGATGTCCGGGCTGCACAGCCTGGCGGCGGGCCTCGGCAAGCTGGCCTTCCTGGGCGGGAGCCATGCCCGCAAACCCGTTCCGGCGGTGATCGTGGAGCCGCCGGCACCGCAACCCGACCCTGTCGCCGCGCCGGGCAAGGAGACCGTGATCCTGGAAACGTTCAAGTCTGGCCCCTCGAGGGTCTCGCGACGCTGGTGGCGGCGCCGGGCCCCGACGGCAGCCTGAGGACCGCGGCAGTGGCCACGAACATCCTTCTCGAGGACGGCAAGGCGAAGCAGCGCTCGAACCGCCGCACGGCCGTAGCCGAGCGCACTGCGGGCAACGGCCTGATCACCATCGATGCGTTCATCCTCGTTGCCGCCCTGATCGTCGCCCTGCTGGCGGACCGGTGGACGCTGCCGTCCTTCATGCTGATGCTCGTCCAGCTGGCCATCTTCATCGGCTGGAAGGCCATCTTCGGCCTGTATCCCGGCCATGGCGTCGCCCGGGCCCAGCGCATGCAGAAGGTCATCCTTGCCGTGGGGGCCGCGGTGGTGACCAATCTCGGCTTGGTCGAGGTCGCCCGGCAGCTCGTCGGGGAAACCGAGAGCGGCTTTCCCTTCTGGCCGATCCTGATGACGGCCGTCCTGATCGGCCTGGGCGAGCCCATGGCCCGCCGCCTGCTCATCCGGCTGGGCCGCTGGCAGCAGCCCGTCTTCATCTTTGGCGGTGGCGACGCTGCGAGTGCGGTCGTGCGCCAGCTTGGCTTCTACCCGCATCTAGGCCTCCACCCGGTCTGCATCGTCGACGAGAGCTCGATCTACATTCCCGACGAATCCCAGGGCATCCCGGTCATCCGGTTCCGGGAACTGGGCCAGCACGCGGCCCTGCTCAACATCACCACGACTGCGATCATCGTCGAGCAACTGGTCGAGCGGACCTTCATCCTGCGCCTGTACACCACCGGCATCTTCAAGAAGGTCCTGCTCGTCCCGAACTGCCACGACCTGATCAGCCTCAACTCGAGCATCCGGCCTGTCGGCGGCATGCTGGCCATCCAGGCCGGCAGCGAGCGGCCGTCCAAGGCGGCGGCATGGGTCAAGCGGGCGTTCGACAAGATCGGGAGCGGCTGCGTGCTCGTCCTCCTGTCGCCCCTGTTCGCGCTGCTCTCCGCCATGGTGCGCGCCGACAGCCCGGGACCTGCGATCTTTTCGCAGCCCCGCTGGGCTGGGGCGGACCGGCAGTTCACGGCCATGAAGTTCCGGACGATGTACACGGACGGCGAGCGGCGCCTGCGCCGCCACTTCCTGAACAATCCGGACGCCGAGCAGGAATATGCGCGCTACCGCAAGCTGGACAACGACCCGCGCGTCACCAAGATCGGCCGCTTCCTGCGGGCTACCAGCCTCGACGAGCTGCCCCAGCTCATCAATGTCTGGCGCGGCGACATGAGCATCGTGGGTCCCCGTCCCTACACGATGGACGAGGTGAGCAAGCTCGGTCCAGCCACCGACATGCTGAGCATCGTCCGGCCGGGCATTACCGGGTTCTGGCAGGTTTCCGGGCGCAACCAGCGCACCTTCCGCGAGCGGATCGAGATGGACTGCTACTACGTCCGCAACAACTCGCTCTGGTTCGACATGTGGATCATCTACCGGACGATGATCGCGATCGTCGCGCGCGAAGGAAAGTAGAACTACTTCTTGGCGCTCCCATAGGGATAGCTGCCGTCCAGGGGCGTCCGTTCGCCGTAGCTGGGCGCATAGGCCTTGTAGCCGGCGGGATCGATCATGTTCAGGATGATGCCGAGCAGCGGTGCCCCTTGCGGCACGTCGAGCCGCTCCGCCGCCTCCCTGACCGCCGAGACCTCCGTCACCAGCCAGCGGCAGACCATCAGGGCGACGTCGCTGTGCCGCATGAGGAAGGTCGCATCGCTCGTCGGAAGCACGGGCGGCGTGTCCAGCAGCACATAGTCGTAGCGCAGGCGCAGCGCCTTGATCGTCGCCGAGAGCTGCCGGCTCTCCAGCAGCGGCAGCACCTCGTCGCCGGCCGGCTCGGCCGGCAGCACGACGCTCGACGGCCGGGTGAGCAGGCGGGCCATGTGCGTCTCCCAGACCTCGTTCGAGGACTGGAGGAGTTCGTTGATCGTGACGGCCTGCTCCTCTTGCGGGAACAGTCTGGACAGGCGCGGCCGGCGCAGGTCCAGGTCGATCACGACCACCCGCTTGCCGGAGCGCCGCAAGAGGCCGGCAAGGCCCGAGACGGTGGAGGACTTGCCCTCGCCCTGCAACGTGCTGGTCACCAGCACCACCAGCGATTCCCGCTCCGGGCGCCGCGCCTCCAGCTCGAGATAGGCGTGCCGCAGGCTTTCGGCGTAGGCGCCGTTCGGATGAAGCTCGACGAACTGCTCGGGGCGGAGGCGGCGGAACTGGCGCTCGGTCGGCAGCCGGGCGAGGATCTGGTGGCCGGTGAGCCGCTCCAGCTGCCTGGCGGAGCGCACCCGTGGATCCGCGCGGTCGCGCAGGAGGGCCAGCAGCATCGCGAGTGCCGAGGAGCCGACAAAGCCGATCAGCAGATAGAAGAACAAGGGCGGCGAGGACGAACGGATGTCGGCGGACGCCTCGGCGATGATCTCCACGTCCGGCTGCACCAGCGACTGCTGCTCGGCCAGGAGCTTTCGCTGGGTCAGCATCTCCTCGTAGAGGCGCCGGTTGACGTCGGCATCCCGCTTCAGGTTGGCGATCTGCACCATCGCATGCTGGTCGGCCGCGATCTTCGCTTCCGCCGTCTTGATCTCCCGCGTGATCTCGTCGGCCTTCACCCGCAATAGGTCCAGGCTGCGCGTCACCTCCGCCAGGTTGCGCTCCGCCTCGTCGCGGATCTTGCGGCGCAGGGCGGCCTCGTCGGCCCGCAGCGCCTGCACGGAGGGATGCTGGTCCCCGAAGCTCAACTGCAGCTCCGCCCGCCGCCGCGCCAGGTTCACGGCTTCCAGGCTGAGCGTCTCCGCCGTCTGGCTTTCCATGGCGCGCGCCAGCACGGTCGGGTCGGCATCGGCCTGCAGTCCCTTCAGCGCCTCGACCCTGGCGCTCGTCACGGCGATCTCGCTGCGGACCCCGATCAGCTCGAGGTTCAGCTCGTTGACCCGGCGCGACAGGGGCTCGTCATTGCCCTCGATCGGCAGCGAGTTCTGGGCCCGGTAGGCCTCCAGCTCGCTCTCGGCCTCCTCCACCTCGCTGCGCAGCGTGGCGAGCCGCGTCTCCAGATAGCTCGACGCGCCGCTGGTGGTCGCCAGCTTGCTCTTGAGCTGATGGCGGACATAGGCCCGTGCCGTCTCGTTCACGACTGAGGCTGCCAGTACCGGGTCGGTGGCCCGATAGGACAGGGTCATGGCATAGCTCTGGCCGACCGTCGCGACCTCCAGGTTCCTGGCCAGGGCATTCACCACGTCGTCCCGGGTCGGCTCCGTCACGGCAGGATCGGCCGAAGGCGTGAGCAGCGTCTTCAGCGGGCCGAGCTCGGCCTGGAATGGAGCTGCCTTGGCCTCGACGATCTCCACGAGACGGGTCTTCACGCTCGGCGGCGATACGAAGGTCGGGTTGTCCGCGAGGTGCAGCCTGTCGGCCACCTCGCCCAGCACCACGGGTGACACCACCACGTGCAGCTGGGTCTCCAGGATCGGCATGTCGCGGATCAGCCCGCCCGGCAGCGTGCCGAGGTTGCGCAGCGGCGCATCCTTGGGATCGAGCGCGATCATGGCCGACGCGGTGTAGCGCTGGGGTGCCAGCACCCCATAGGTCGTGGCCATGGCCGTGACCGGCAGGACGATGAAGGCGACCAGCAGCTTGTGCCGCTTGAGGACACGCAGGATCTCGCTCGGACCCGGGAACTCGTCGAAGGCGCTGACATAGAAGGGGACCGAGCGCCCCTGGCTGGCCAAGGGACCCTGCCGACCTGCTCGATCATAGGTCACCGCCATGACGGGCGCTCTCCTTGCACCGCGATGTCCTTGGGCTCCGCGCGCCCGACATGGCGGCGGACGATGAGGACCAGCGCGATCATTGCTGCGCCCTCGCCGGCAGCGACTGCCAGGACCGTGGATGTCGCCGTGCCGAACAGGATCGCGATGACCAGCCCGAAGAAGATCGTGACCATGGCGAGCGCGCTGGCGAAGAACGCTTCGCGGAACAGGGGCACGCATTGCGCCTGCAGGCTGTAGACCGAGCGCAGCAGGCCGATCAGGACCGACAGGCCCCAAAGCGGCACCACGGCCTGGAGGCCATGGTAGTCCGGCGGCAGCACATGCGCCTGCAGGAGCGGCCAGGCGAGCCAGAGGACGAGAAGGTAGCCGAGGCTCGCGACGACGAACCCGAGCGCGCTCTGGTTGGCGTAGCGCGACGCGGCGGCCGGACGCTTTTGGGCGAACTCGCGCGCCATGACCGGCCGGGCGACCTTCATCCATCCGGCCCCCAGCACCCCGATCGGGCGCAAGAGGGTGAGTGCCGCCTGGATGATGCCGAGGTCGGTCACGCTGAAGAAGGTGCTCACCGCAAGCACGTGGCCACGGGTCTGCATCTCCGCCGCCCCGGCACCGAGCAGAGCCCAGCCCGCATGTTCCCGCCAGAGCCGGCGCATGCGGCGGCGCACCGCCTTGTCCAGGCGCAGCACGAAGTCGGACCTGCGGCGCAGCAAGGTCGGCAGCATCGTCGCCAGCGATGCGGCGGCCAGGGCGCCCACGACCAGCAGGAGGCCGATCCTGGCACCCGCCATGACGGCGGCGGCGAGAGCCAGGAACAGGATCAGGGAGTGGACCAGGTCGTTGAACAGGACCCGTCGCGCCTCGAACTGCGCGAAGTGATAGGTGCGCACGTGCTCCCGGCATACGTGGAGGCCCACGAACAGGCCGGCGGCCACGGCGACCGGCAGGCCGTGGGCCTCGCCCAGCAGCAGGAAGCCGGTCATGGTGGCAAGGCCGATCAGCAGGGCCACGCCCAACGCGATCGCCCATGTCGTCGCCAGCGCGCCCCGATGATCGTCGGCATCGCGCGCGCGGCTGGTCATCAGCGCCAGCTGGGAGCCCGCCAGGGCCTGATGGGCCGCAAGGCCGCTCATGGAGATGCTCGTGATGATGGCGAAGACGCCGAATTCCGCTGGCGGCCACTGGTTGATCAGCCAGAAGGTCAGCGCCAGGTTCACGCCGCTGACCAGCACCTGGTCCAGCAGCGAGACGAGCAGGGAACTCTTCGACCGGCTGATCAAGCGGCGAGGCCCAGTTCGCGGTTGTAGCGCTCGACGAACGGAGCCGCCTCGAATCGCGCGGCGATCTGCGCGTGGCGAGCGATCAATGATGCCCGCATCCGTGCGTGTCCCGCGCGCAGCTCTTCCAGTCCCTGCGTGATCGCGTCGACCGAGGTGGGATCCACTCCTACGGCACCGTCGACTTCCTCCAGGAAGCCGTCGATGCCCGTGCCGGTGGAGTAGAGAATCGGCACACCGCTCAACAGCGCCTCCACATAGACCATGCCGAACGTCTCGTTGTGGCTGGGCAGGCACATTGCGCCGAAGCCTGGCAGTTCCGCCAGCAGTTCGCTCCGCGGCAGCGCACCGCGCAGCCTGGCACGGCCTTCGAGACCGACGCGGCGGATCAGGCCTTCGATGCGCCCGATGCTTTGCGGCGTGCCACGCCCGATGATGTCAAGCTTGGCCTCGGGATGGCGCGCGGCGAAGCGGGCAAAGCCCTCCAGGAGCCGGTCCAGGCCCTTCTTCTTGTAGATGTCGAGATGCAGGATGGTCACGAACCGGTCCGGATCCGGCCGGGCATCGGCCGGCAGCGCCGTGCCAGGGCAGAAATTGGGCAGCGGGCGGCCCCGCTTGGCCGCCTCGGGAAACAGCCGCTCGATGGTCGGCCGGTACCATAGCGAGACATAATAGAGCCGCTCGCAGCGCCGGATGATCCGGCGGATCAATGGATGGTAGTGCGGCATGAACCGCACGATCTTGGATTCCGCTTCGGCACGCACCGAGCACACCAGCGGCTTGTCCAGCCAGCGGGCCAGGAGATAGCCGCTGATCCCCTCGAAGCAGAGCTTGTGGGCATGGATCAGGTCGACCCGGATACGCTCCCGCTCGATCAGCCGGCGGATGCGCCAGGCCACGACCGCCATGGCCGGATAGAGCAGGATGCCGAACGGCGGGCTGAGATAGCGCATCGAGTACACGCGGCCATCGCCCGCACCGTCGCCATGCACCAGCACCACCTTGCGCGGATCCTCCGTGCGCGTCAGCGCCACGACGACATGGTCGACCGCTCGGTTTGCCTCGACGAAGTTGCGGATGGCGACCGTCTTCTGGCGGTCGAATGCATCCGGATAATCCACCGCGAGATGCAGCACGGTGCGGCGCGCATTCCCCGACCGCCCGTCGCTCGACACCGCCGTCGAGGTTCGACCGGCCACCGCCGGATCGAGCGCACGACAAGGGTTCAGCTGTCCGCCGAGGCCAGGGTCAGCCATGCTTGCCCGCCTCTTGCGCGGCCGGCGATGGCTGCCAGAGGGGAGCTACGGAACCGGTCGCGACCTCCGCCTGCGCGCCGCCACCGGAGGGCAGCCCATGCGAGCCGAAACGCCGGCGCAGCGCGGCGACGGCGCCCAGAACGTAGCGGAAGGAAGGATAGGCGACGGCTGTCGCGAACGCGAAGGCCACCACCAGCGCCAGCAGCTTGTCCATCGCACCCATGGTCTCGGGCAGCTCGTGGCCCCGCAGGTTGGCGTAGATCTGGATCGGCATGAAGTGCCAGAGATAGATCCCGTAGGAGACCTGCCCGATGAACCGCAGGGGTGGCAGCTCGAGGATCCGGATCAGGTAGGCGCCGAACGAGCTTCCGTAGAGCGAGATGAAGCACAAGAGCAGCGCCAGTCCCTGCATGCTGTAGCGCAAGGTTTCACGGAACACCTGATCGCGAACGAGGAGCGAGGCCAGCATCATCAGCGCACCGGCGATGAAGGTCGTCCGGGCGTAGGACGCGAGCGTGTCGATGCGCCGGAAGAAGACCCGGGTGAGGAGCGCGCAGATGCAGCCATAGGCGATCGAATCCAGGCGTGCCTCGGAGGCGTAGTAGGAATAGTTCTCCGCGTTCAGCAGGTGGAGCCCCAGCAGGCGCACGGTGAGCGAGAACACGCAGATGCCCACCAGGATCGCCAGGAGCCGTCTTGGCCATGCGACCGTCGCCGCGAGGAGCAGCGGGTAGGTCAGGTAGAAATGTTCCTCGACCGCCAGCGACCAGAGATGCCCGAGCGTGAAGGGCGTGTCCGTCGCGACATGATGGAAGATGTGGAGGTAGTTCGTGAAGTAGAGCAGGCCCGCCAGGACGTCGAGCCAGGGGACATTGTGCAGGAAGACGAGGGAGAGGAGCGCGCAGACCAGGATGTAGAGGTAGAGCTCGGGCGACAGGCGAAGGTAGCGACGGACGTAGAACGACCAGATGTCGTTGCGGCCCTTCTTGGCGTGCTCCGAGACCAGCAGGTTGGTGATCAGGAAGCCGCTGACGAAGAAGAAGACCGTCACGCCGAGCCCGCCCGGCACGATGTTGCCGAAGCCTGCATGTGCGACGATGACCAGGGATACCGACAGGGCGCGCACCCCGTCGAGGCCCGGCAGGTAGCTGGGATTGTCGGTCCGATGCCAGCGCTGGTAGGCCTCGCGGATCGTTCTCATCGTGCCTCTGGGCGCTCGGCGCTGAGGCTTGGCTCTGTCCGGCCGGCCGCTTCGCTGGCCGCGCGCGCCGCCATGTGCAGCGCGAACAGCAAGAACAGCCATGGTGGGGAGAAGCCTCGCAGCAGCGAACTTTCTGACATGTTGTGGATCAGTGCGAAGATGATCAGCGGCCAGCACAGCCGATGGATCGCCGGCCAGGCCCCCCTTACCCGCGATGCGGCGGCGGCACCTTGGACGATGGCGCACAGGAACAGGCCAAGCCCGATCAAGCCCACCGAAAGGACCAGGTCCAGGAAGCCGTTATGCGCCTGGTTCAGGAAGCGGATGAAGTGGTCCGGGGCTGTCAGGCTGGGCGAGCTCTCGCCGATGCTCCAGAAGGAGTGGAAGCCGTAGCCGAGCAGCCAGTGGCCCTGCAGCTGATCTAGCACGAACACCCAGATACTGGTCCGCCCGGTGAACGTGACGTCCGGGCTGATCATCGCGGCGAGTTCCATGAACGAGATCCCGGCGCCGAAGACCACGAAGGCCAGGAGCGAGCCCAGGATCACCGGTACCAGGACGAAGTAGATGCCAAGGCCCAGCCGCGTGGCGCGGCTCACGAGGTTCAGGCCCATGTAGATCGCGGGCACGATCACCACGAGCGCCATCGAGGTCTTGGACAGGCTGAGCACGAGCAGGACCAGCCAGCAGCCTAGATAGGCGAGGTTCCAGATCCGTGCCGCGCGCGTTTCCAGGATGCTGCGGATGGCGCCGCCAAAAAGGATTGCTACCGCCGCAAGGCCGCCCAGCCCGTTCTTGTCGGAGAAGAACCCGCGGAAAGCATGACGCCAGTCATAGGACGTGGGCAGCGGCAGTGCGAGCATGTGCACGACGAGCGTGATCGCGAAGCCCAGATAGATCATCCGCAGCAGCCGATCGAGCGACGAGGCACCGCCGACCGCGGCGGCGATGCAGAAGATGACCATCGCCTGCTGGATCGAGCGGCGCAGCGAGATCATGGGCTCGAGCGCCCAAAGGCAGCTCACGATCCCCAACGCCGCCAGGCCGAACAGCCATGGATTGCCAAGGACGAGACGGCTCAACCTCGTCCGCCACTGCGGCCCGACGGCGAGCAGCCCGAGGATCGTGGCGACGAACCAGAACAGCTGGTTGACGATGTTGCTGCCCGCCGTGGTCGCGATTTCCTGGGACAGATCGAGATCGTCGAAGTCGGCTGCCTCGAACACCGGTGTCAGCACGAACCCGGTGTAGAGCACGAGCAGCACGACCAACAGGTCGGCCATGCGGTCGGCACGGAACAGGCGGCCGAGCAGCGGTCGCGTTTCCGGCGGTTCGGCCGGCCGAGAGCCGAAACCGACCTGCCCAGCCGAGGCTGTGTCGAAGCGAGACAACACCCTGGCAGATCTCCAGCCGGAATCGAGCGGATGCGACAACGTTCACCTTGCAGGCGACGAACCTTTTTCCGGTCCATCGGACAGTCACGCGGTCACCTGCGATTGATGTCTACAGATGTTCTTGCCGCGGCCACAACCGGAAGTCATGCATGACCCGACTTGTCGGGATGTCGCGAGACCGGCTCTTCCGGATAAGTGGCCGGAAAGCACCAACCGCGGTGACGAGCAACTGTGCAATCAAGGGGTGTGGCCAGTCCCTCATGCAGATGCCGAAGCACGTCGACAGGGTATCGAGTTGGGGCGACCGGCTGTTGCCGCGACGCCTGATCGTCACGTTCCATGGACTGGGCGTGCCGGACATGCCCATTCCGGCCGAGGAGGCGCCTTACTGGGTGCCGGCCCAGGCCCTGGCCGAAACGATCGCCCTGGCTGCCCACGCCGACATCCACATCACCTTCGACGACGGCTACGCCAGCGACCACGACATCGCCATGCCGATGCTGCTGCAGGCAGGGATCACCGGCAGCTTCTTCGTGCTGGCGGGGCGGCTGGACCGGCCGGGTTCGCTCGCGCGGCGGGAGGTAGTCGAGCTGGCGGCGGCGGGCATGACGATCGGCAGCCATGGGTTCGACCATGTGAACTGGACGCAGACCTCTGACCGGCAGATGCAGCGGGAGCTCCATGACGCGCGTACGGCGATCCAGGACTGTCTCGGCGCGGAGGTCGACACCGTTTCGGTCCCGTTCGGCGCCTTCGACGCACGGGTGCTGCGGCTGATCCGGGAGGCCGGCTACCGCCGGGTCTATACGAGTTCCGGGACCCTCGCCTGCCGCGAGGGCTGGCTGATGCCGCGCCACACGGTCAAGCAGTCCACCGTTGTCGCGCGCGACATCCCGAGATGGCGATCGATGCGGGCCTCGATGGAATCAGGCCTGCGCAACCTGCTGCGGGGCCGCAAGTACGGCTTCAGTACATCGACGGCAGGCCCCGTCCGGTGAACTGCCGGAGCTTGCCGAGGTTCATCCAGCCGCGCTGCTGGAAGCGGAACGAGCGTGGCGGGTGGATCGGCCGCAGCGCCAGGGCGCTGGCAAAGTTCACTAGGCACTTGGCTGCCGCATCGGCATGGAAGATCAGGCCCGAAAGGTCGCGGCCGGTCGTGCCTTTGAGCCGGAACTGCGCATAGGACTGCCCGGAGCGCAGCGCCCGGCGCCGGATATAGGCCGGGTCCAGCCGCGCGGCGGGGACTTCCTCGTAGATCCGGGCATCATCCGTCGCGACGAGCCTGGCGCCGGCACGGTGCAGGCGGTTGAAGAAATCCGTGTCCTCCCCGCCGGTCTTGCCCAGCCGGAGGTCGAACCGCAGCCCGTGCCGCCCGATCAGGGCCCGCCGGATCAGCACGTTGCCGGACCGTCCGGTATCGAGGACCCTGCCGCGCTTTCCCCAGTCCACATAGAGCGGGTTGGCGGCTACCAGCCAGTCGGGCGTGCCCGCCGGATATTGCGGGAACACCGGGCCCACCACCACGTCGGCCTGGTAATCCGCCTGTGCCGCGAACAGCCGCACGAGCCAGTCCCGGTCCACCCACTCGTCGTCGTCGACGAAAGCCATCCAGGTCCCGTTGGCCGCCTCCAGGCAGGCGTTGCGGGCCGCGGAAATGTTGCCGGCAGCGACATGGACGACGCGAACCGGCAGCTTCCATGGCGCACCAGCCGCGACCCTGGCGGCCGCGGCACCGCCGGCGTCGTCGTCGGCGACGACGATCTCGACCTGCAAGCCTGCCGGGACCTCGATCTCGCCCAGGGAGGCGAGCGTACGCGACAGGCATGGCCTCCCGAGGCTGGCGATTCCGATGGTCACCATCTCCATGACATCTTCCTAGGTCCCGGCCCGCGCGTTGGTCCGCTCCGACCTTTAGCAGGGATCGTCCCGCCGCAACATTCGTCACGTCTGGTATTGTACAGGCATGAACTTTCGCTCGTGACATAGAGTCATCATGACCAGCCTCGCGTGGGTCAGGTCACCCACAAGATGAAAATTGGCCCTCCTGTACGCCTTTGACTTGTTTTCTTGCCGGAGTTTCCGGCTTTCTCGATTGAAGTATGCATTGTCGACACAAAGGGATAGCCAGCCGCAGTGATCCAATGCATAGGACACCCAAATGAGCTTGGTAAATAATACTTAACTGGTTTTATTGGGCTTTCTGTCCTATTTAGATATCCATACCTAATTGCAAGGTAACCACTTCACCGGGACAGAACCGCCATGTCCGCAACCAAACGCTGGGTCGCACCTCTTCTCCTTGTCCTGGCCGCCATCTGGGGCACGCCTGCGACCGAAGCCGGCACACCGAATGCCATTCCTGCGGGCTATCTCCACACCAGCGGCGACCGGATCCTGGACACCCAGAACCGGAACGTGCGCATCCTGGGGGTGAACTGGTTCGGCCTGGAAACGAACACGATGTCG
>NZ_DATAGQ010000089.1:0-3604 GCF_036263595.1 Geminicoccus sp.
CAAGGCCAGGGCCGCACCGTCCTCCCCGCCCAGCAGCACCAGGTTGACCAGCGCCAGATCCGGCTTGCGCATCCGTACCGTCTGCAGCGCCTCATCGATGGTGGAGGCCGGCCCCAGTACTTCATGGCCAGCTGTACGCAGCGCCCATTCCAGCGCAAAGGCGACCATGGCCTCGTCTTCGGCCACGAGGATGATCAAGGTGTGCGCACAGGACCACCTGCTGGCTGTGTCGTCGTGGCGATACAACCCATAAGGGCATCGCTGGTTGCCCTAGAGCTTGTGCAAGGTGATCGTCATGCCTCGCTCTTGAGCATCAGCTGGTACTGGAACCAGGATGCAGCCAGCTGGTTCGGCAAGCTTGGTGTCCCATGCAAGGAGCGGAAGAGATGGCCGAGAAAGACCTGAAGGCGTTGTTCCTTCATCAGCTGAAGGACACGTACTACGCCGAGAACGCCATCGTGAAGGCGCTGCCGAAGATGGCGCAGGCGGCGCAGACCGAAGAGCTGCAGGGCGCCTTGGCGGTGCATCTTGAAGAAACCAAGAACCAGATCAAGCGGCTGGACCAGGTCTTCCAGAAGCTGGGCGAGCAGCCTGAAGGCGTCGAGTGCAAGGCGATCATGGGCATCATCGCCGAGGGCGACGAGATTGCCCAGGAATTCGCTGGCGGTGAGGCGCTGGACGCCGGTCTGATCGCAGCCGCGCAGGCGGTCGAGCATTACGAGATCACCCGCTACGGCACCATGATTGCCTGGGCCAACCAGCTCGGCATGACCGACGTCCAAGATCTCCTCAAGGAGACGCTGGCTGAAGAGGAGAGCACCGACGAGGCCCTGTCCGAGCTTGCTGAAGACGCCATCAACCCGGCTGCCGCCTGACAGAAACGGATGCTCGATGATCCACCATGCTCCATCGCCAGTCTCCGATCACCGTCTGCTGGAAGTCCACCAGCTCCTGGTATCGATGGCTTCTCAGAGGCAATGCAGCTTTACCAATGTGGACATGGTGGATGCGGCCAATCTGATCCTGGAACTCTATCAGCGCCGTGCTGATGAGCGTGACGCATTGTTGCGGCATACACGCCAAGACACTGGGGTGACCGATGGCTCACGCCGGAGCAGTGACAGCGCTCCCGTCGTAGCGGCGGGAACCAGCAGCACCGCTTCAGGTTCCGTGCATCCGCCGCTGGACCAGGTGCGGCGGGCTTTACGCCTTCTTCCTTCCCTTCCCCGCGGTGGAGCCTGAGCCCAGGAAGCCAGTCAAGTCCTACTCGACTTCGTCCAGCAGGCGACATGCTGGTGGCCACCCGGATCGACCGGCTCGCTTACTGGCTCAGGTGAAGTCACCTGCGGTCAAGGTCTGAACGCCGAACAGGGCAACTGTGCCCTGGCCCATGCCAGCAATGGCCGGAAGCTCCCCGACATCGATCACGATGCTGAGCTTACTCTGACCACCAAACGAGATGAGGTCGATCGAGATGCCATCGTCTGCGTCGGTCAGGATCCCGTTGCCACTGGTATCCAGATCGGCGAAGTCAGGATCAAATCTCTCCACGGAGCCCTCGAAGTCGTTATAGATCTCGCCCGATAATGAGATCTTGTCGCCTGTGGAGAAATCGGTGATCACGTCATCGATACTCCAAAACTCGTTCTCCGGATCATCGTAGTAGGTCGTTCCAACATGAAGATCGTAGGAGAACGTGTCGGCCCCAGCACCGCCAGTTATGATGTGGGCTCCATTTCCGCTGACCAATCGGTCAGCGCCATCCCCACCGATCAGACGATCATTGTCGGTGCCGCCGAACAGCAGATCATTCCCACCGCCGCCGTCGAGCCAGTCCGTGCCAAGCCCGCCATGCAGTTCGTCATTGCCAGCTTCGCCTCGCATGGTGTCGTTGTTGATGCTGCCAAACGCCAGGTCGTTCCCAGCGCCACCAAACAGCGTCAAGGAGCCCTCGCGAAAGAGCTCATCCAGGAAAGGAAGGCCGACCTGGTCATTGCCATCCCCGCCGTAGACCGTATCCGTCCCGCGGTCGGGGTTGATGAAATCGTTGCCCTTCCCGCCCTCAATCCGGTCGTTCCCATCGCCCCCATGGAGTTCATCGTTCCCATCGAAGCCAAGGAGATCGTCGCTTCCGGCACCGCCAAACATCTTGTCGTTGCCAAGATCACCCCAAATATGATCACTTCCGTTGCCGCCGTCTAGGGCGTCATTCCCGTCGCCCCCGGAAAGCAGGTCGTTGCCATCCTGGCCGTTGACGGTGTCGTTGCCTGCTTCACCGCGGACAGTGTCGTTGCCGGTGCCGCCACCGAGCAGGTCGTTGCCGAGCCCGCCCCAGATCTGGTCGTTGTCCTGCCGCCCCTCGATGTAGTCGTTGCCGTCATCGCCGTAGAGCAGGTCGTTGCCATACTCGCCATAGATCTTGTCATGGCCGGTCCCGCCCCTGATCAGGTCGTTGCCGGCCCGGCCCCAGAGCACGTCGTTGCCACCAAGGCCACTGATCGTATCGGTGCCTCCCGTGCCAAAGAGCGTGTTGGCGGAGCTGTTGCCGGTGATCGTTGCCATGGGTGTTTGTCCGGTGCCCAGGATGTTGGGCGGTGATGCTACCTGGGCACCATGCCCATGCTGCACCATCGGGTGAGTCCACCGGACAGACTAAGCGCTTGAGGAGAATTCTCGTCAAGGAAGATCAAGCCAGTCTTTGGTAACTGTTGGCGTGGGTTACCGAAAAACCTACTTGAGTACGTAGAAGCATTGGATCTCGTTGCCAGGCTGTGCAGTTTATGAACGACACAGATGGATGGTGCGTGTCGGACAAGGTCAACCCTGGACGAGGTGGAGTAGATAATGGTCTAATGAACGGCAGTGTTTTCTCTTTCAGAAATTGAGCTCCCCTTGCCTACCATCCAATTGCACTATGACGGCTGGCTCACGCTGCCAGCCGAGGCACGCCGGCACCTTGACGTTGCCACTGGCGATCGCCTCGACATCGAGCTGACCAAAGCTGGCCTGCTCTTGCGTTCAGCCAAGCAGGCCAAGCAGATCGCTGCTCGTGAACCGGAGATGGCTGTGGCGCAGCCGGCAGCAGCGCCAGCTGAGCCGTCAGAGCCAGTGGAAGCAGAGACAGCGGTCGCCAAGCGGGGCCGGCCGCGCAAGGCGGTGACACCAGATCTGACGCCGCCAAGTGTCAAGGTCGGCGGCCGGCGCAAGAGCCTCCCTGCCGACACTGCCTGACCACCGCTGGCTGTGGATGGCGGATCCCCACCTCCTGCCCGATCAGCATTTCGGCCCAACCCAGCCAGCCAACGGCATCAGGCGCAGTCCCTGATCTGATCGAGGCCGCGCCAGATCGACCACGTGGCAGCAGAGCATCTCGTGATAACTCATGCCCGCAAGATGCAGGACTGGCGGCCCGCACCGGCAACTTCCACTAGCTGAACCGATCATGGGAGCAGGCTGATGACAACCGCAGAACGGTCCTGGGCGCGGCCCTGGCCGTTGCCGCCGCCTTCCATCTGGTGGCCCCGGCGCGTGCCGCCGAACTCGAGCAGACCTCGATCACCCTGGGCGTGGGCGGCAAGCCCCTGCTCTACTACCTCCCGCTGAC
>NZ_DATAGQ010000090.1:0-15648 GCF_036263595.1 Geminicoccus sp.
CTGTCCATGGCAGATGCCCGGGACCGGATCGAGCAATGGAGGAAAGGGTACAACAAGGATCGACCTCACATGGCCCTGGGCGGGTTGACCCCACATGCCTACGCAGCTCAAGTTAACTAGGTCCGAAAACTTGCATAGGCCCCGGACCATAAACGGGGTCAGGACCAAGCCAGTCATGCACTACACTCAACCCGGACCAACCCAATGGGGGCTGGCCAGTCGACTCCCGACTTAGCTCCATCATCGCGCTGTTGATCCCGACAAGCGTCAGCTGGGATTTCGAGAGGAAGGAAAGGTTCGTCCGGGGCGCAGCCCAAATCGCGGATTTCACCGCGTGGGACGCCGATCGCCTGATGTATGGCTGCCAGGATGAGGTGCGTGCGGCACCCGGATTACCGCTAACGCCTCGTCGGGGGAAGCGACGGCGAAGCCAAGCTGTTTGGTGCAATTAGGAGTGTGTAGGCCGCCCCGGTACCCTCCGGCCGGTTTGTTTCGCGGACATACTAGTGGTCCGAGTTAGAGGTTTACTTGCACTTTGGGTGAAGTGGGCGATGGTGGCTCCCTTGGTAGGGGAGGCTGCGATGGCTCGCGGACCGAAAGCGATTGCACTTGAACTGACCGCGGTCGAACGGGCGGCGCTGGAGAACCTAGTCCGGCGTCGCAAGGTGAGTCAGGCGCTGGCGCAGCGTGCTCGTGTGGTGCTGGCCTGTGCTGAGCCGGAGGCCACCAATCTTGGGGTGGCCAGAACGCTGGGGGTGAGTCGGCCGACGGTGGCCCTGTGGCGTCGGCGTTTTGCCTTGCATCGACTTGAGGGCCTGGTCGATGCGCCACGTGCGGGGGCGCCAAGGCAGATCAATGACCAGGCAGTCGAGCATCTGATCGCGTTGACCCTGGAGGAGATGCCAATCAACGCCACCCACTGGAGCACCCGATTGATGGCCAGGCGGGCCGGGATGAGCCAGACAGCGGTGAGCCGGATCTGGCGGGCCTTTGGTCTGCGGCCGCACCGGGTGGAGACGTTCAAGCTCTCGACCGATCCGGCCTTCGTGGAGAAGGTCCGCGATGTGGTCGGCCTGTACCTGAACCCGCCGGACCGGGCGCTGGTGCTGTGCGTCGATGAGAAGCCGCAGATCCAGGCCCTGCGACCGACTGCACCAGTCCTGCCGCTACGCCCGGGACAATCCGAGCGTCACACGCACGACTATCGACGCTGCGGCACGACCGACCTGTTCGCGGCCTTGGACATCAAGGCCGGCACCGTCATCGGCCGCTGCCAGCGTCGGCACCGCAGCATCGAGTTCCGCGCCTTCCTTGACACGATCGAGGCAAGCGTACCGGCGGATGCCAACGTTCATGTCGTGCTGGAC
This sequence comes from Geminicoccus sp., assembly GCF_036263595.1. Lineage (NCBI taxonomy): Bacteria > Pseudomonadati > Pseudomonadota > Alphaproteobacteria > Geminicoccales > Geminicoccaceae > Geminicoccus > Geminicoccus sp. The sequence goes on from NZ_DATAGQ010000090.1 coordinate 1,368, forward strand.
AATGCCGCCACCCACAAGACCCGGATCGTCCACGACTGGCTCGTGAAGCGACCGCGCTTCCACCTGCACTTCACCCCGACCAGCGCCTCCTGGCTCAACTTGGTCGAGTGCTGGTTCGCCCTGCTAACCCGGCGCCGGCTCGACCGCGGCGTGTTCACCTGCACCCAGGAGTTGGAAGAGGTAATCCAACGCTACATCGAGGACGTGAACCAGGACCCGAGGCCATTCGTCTGGATCAAGAGCGCCGATACCATCCTCGCCAGCGTCGCTCGCTTCTGCCAACGAACCTCTAACTCGGACCACTAGATGGCGTCGAAAAAGCCAACGGTTAGAAGGAAAGCCAGAGGGGGTTTTTAAGGGGAGTTGTGGACCCCGGACGAAGCGGCGGGCGCCTGGGTGCAGTGTCGGACATTGGTGCTCGGTTTCGGTGCCTGCCGCCTGCGGCAGGTTGACGGGCTCGTGCCCAGGGAGGCGTCCGGCCCGGCCGCGCGCTCGCGCTTCAACAGTCGAGTACGATCGGGCGCGGATCACCCCTTGAGCGCGTCGAGGATATGCACGACGACGTTCGGGTCGCCGAGGTAGCCGACGATCCCGTGCCGATTGTCAGTGTGGTTCAGGACGGTGTCGTTGTTCTCGACGGCCGGCGTGACGGGGAACGAGGTCGCATCCAGGGGATTGAGCGCAACCACGTCGCGCTTGTCGAAGGCGTTGTACCAGGCGCCCACGGGCTTCGGGTAGCGCAGCGGCCGGAAAGGATCGCGAACCGCTCGAATGCCGAGCGGCGAGCCGACCGTCACGTACAGCGGCACCTTGAGACCTCGAGGATCGTTGCGCATCACGCTGTAGGCGACGACCGTGCCCAGCGAGTGGGCGATGACGACCGTCGGCTCGTCGGTGAACGCCGCCCTGACGATCGTGTCGACCTCGTCGCGGACGCCGGCATGGCTAGTGTAGAGGTAGACGTCTCTGAGCACGAGCTCGATCGACCTCGCGCTCAAGCCGCCGACGTTCTTGTCGAGGGCACGCAGGATCGCCTGCACCCAACGCCAGTTCAGCGGGCCCTTCTCGGTCGGGTCGTCACCGAACTCCTGCTCGATCTGCGCGTCGGTGATGCCGGCGCGCTTTCGCAGATCGTCGGCCACCTCGGCCTGGAACTGCAGGAAGGCGTCGTTCGGTTCCTCGCCCTTGGTTTGAATGTCCGCCGTCAGGGGTACGTCCTGGGCTCTTGCGTACTCGTCAAGCACGTCGCCGTAGAACGGGAATGCGACCTTCAAGTCGGCAGGAACGGACCTGTTCAGCTTCACCGCTCCCGCGGACAGCGTGTCCATCCACGTGGTCTGGAGCACGTCGGGCTCCATCCCGCCTTGGGCGCGCCCGTGAACCAGAACCAGCCTCTTTGGCGCCGAGGTCGAGGCCGTCTGCGCCGCTGCTGGAGCATGGCCTACCCCGCTGCCTGCGCTCGCGATCAGCCACGGCCACACGAGCCCAACCAACTCCCGACGATCGAGCACGGCTCGCTCTCCTTTCAGGCCATCCCTCCCGTAGGGACCGGCAATTTCAAGCCCGCAGAGCTTCAAACACCATCGAGGTGCCTTCCGAATCGAAGGTCGTCCACAACGCCGGCACAAGACGATCACGTGCACCTTCGAGCGGCTCTCGCAAGCGCACGTTTTTTACCCGCAAAAGACTCCATCCCTGATTGAGCATAGGACAAAATGGCACGACACGACCGTTGTTTACGTCATCGCCGTTGATGGTGCCATCGAGCATTGCAACATCAAAGATCTGTGCCTCCAGATCCGAGCGCATGTAATCTGCTACCGACTTTATTTGTTCCAGCAGTCCCGCCTGATTATAGGCGTAGGCCGCATAGAGGCCCAGGGTCGGATCAAGCCCCTTCAGCACCCGAATCCGATCAGCAAATGAACGCGCCGTGTCGCCTCGCGTCTCGCTACTCCCCTCGATTCGAAAGACCCCGTACTGTGCTGCCGTGGCTACCGTGGCACGAAGGCGATCGAGTTGTTCCCTCTTGCCTTCGTAGTCGGACCACCTCCAATTCGTAGGCATTGGCGTATAGCTTACATTGATGACCCGGCCGTTCGATATCGTAATTGACCCCGTATAGCCCGGCAGGCAGGCGAGCACTGTCCCGAGACCGCTCCCGAAGCGCATCGCCATTGTTGTCGGACGATTTAGCTCTCCCTCCGCTTGCACGACTCCGTCCGCGACTTTCACCTTCAGTGATGAATTATCAGCTTTTACTTCGCTTATGATATCTCCGGTAGCATTAAACAGGATTATTTCTGTCCGGGCGTTCCGATTAACTGTATTGCGATTGACATCGTGTGTACGTCTGTCGGACTTCACAATGTCGGTTAGCTTTGCGTGAAATCCGCTCTCCTCCGACCCTTTGATTAGAGCTTCCTGTGTTGCCGACACCGGTGACCCTATGCCAGCACCCACTGCTTCAAGGGCGTTGTTGGCAACGTCCACGATACTGGCAACGGTCGGCAGCGGAGTGATAACTGGTGGTGGAGAATTGTCGCTGATGCCCGCCGTCCCCGCCGTCCCCGCCGTCCCGACGCAGGCGCTGGTCCCGACCGTCGCGCCGGGACCGACCGGCGTGCTGCTGCCGGGGCTGCCGAAGCCAGTCATTGGGAATAGTTGAATACGTCCGATGTATGCACTGTCACCACATTCTAACCATGCATCTGGAGTTTGTTGCAGTTTTAATGACCGAGCAGCGATCCGCCTGGGGACTTCACGCTTGAGATACGGCTTAAGTTTTCGAATTGATATAACAGGCTGCCCGTCGACCGTATTCACTATTTCGGCGGGTGGGTTCTGAAGTGCGTCAAGAAAAGTTAACGTGTAAATTCCAGCGAAGTTCGCGACACTGTCAGTTACCTTCATTTCGAAGGAGGGCTCGCCTGGTAAAGCGGCGAAGAAACGATCAATTTCTGAACTTCCTGCAGTCTGACTACTCGGGTTGGGAAAGACAATCTGGCCTTTGACACCGTCAGCACCGAGGCTGCTGGCAGTAGATCGGCAAGCGTCAGAAATGAACACCACATTGGGGATACCACTTCGTCGGGCGAGATCGACACTCTCGATAAGGCTTATTGCCTCTGCCGGGTTGTAGGGAGCATTGGACAGAAGCCAATATTCTGAGTAACTGTTCCAAAACCCGTGACCGGAGAAATAGAAGACGAACTGATCGTACACGCCAGACTCAACAATGCCGGCAACAGCGTTGAAAACATCATTGGCTTGAACGGAATTGTTGTTCTCATCGGTGAGAAAGGTGACGTCAAAACCCTCTCTCGCCAACCATTCACCGAAATGTCTCGCGCCGGATGCCGCGGCCCGAAGGATTGGGAGACCACGCGTTCTGTCGACGCCGACGACGATTGCCGCTCGCTTGAGGTTAGTCTGCGCATTTGCGGCTTGCACTCGACTCAGGGCAGCAGATGCTGTGGCGGAGAGAAGGAGACCGCGCCTCGGTAACACCATCGTCCATCCTCCATCTTCTGCACCGGCAGCGCTTGAGTGCTGAGAACTGTGCGGGAGACTGGGTGCCGGGCCGCCGATAAGGCGGCGGTTCGTGCTGGCATCTCGTTGACCTCGACGCCGTTTCAAAATTGACACCCTGGACGACCTTCCGCAACTAGTTCTTGCCCTTCAGGCAGCGCCGAGTCTTGCTCCGGCAGGACCGCGCCAAGCCGATCGTTGATGACCTGGAGCTGAAGCTGGCGTGGAACACCTGTGGCTTCCTCGGCGGGCGACCGACGGGACGGGTCAACAGGGGGCCGATCCGCGTTTGAAAGACCACGTTGGTGGGGAGACGGATGGCATACCCGATCCGCTCGGCCTCCAGCAGCTCGTAGAGTCCGGCGCAAATGGTGGCAGCGCTACCGTGCTGATGGTGTTGCCGGCCTGTAAACACGCAGCTCTCGACCGCACCGCTCGCCAAGCCGACGGGTCTTCCAGCAAGACGAGGCCCTGATCCTGGAACAGCGCCGCAGCCGGCGGCTCGGGATCAAGCGCCTTCGCAATGAGCTCATCCGCGAGCATGCCCTTAAACTCGCGCTGGATACCATCCACAAGGTCCTGATCCGGCACGGCGAGCGGTACCTCAAGCGCCGGCCGTTACGGCGCAAGGGCACCAAGCGCTACAGCCGGCCTGTTCCTTGCGATCGTGTCCAGGTCGATGTCTGTAAGATTGCGCCGAAGCTCTACCAGTACATCGCCATCGACGACTGCTCGCGCTTCCAGGTTGTCGGCCTCTATCCCCGCCGCACCGCCACCAACACTATCCACTTCCTCGAACGCGTGCGGTAGGAGATGCCCTTTGCCATTCAGCGCATCCAGACCGACCGCGGGCCAGGAGTTCTTCGCCCACAAGGTCCAGGACCAGCTACGCGACTGGCACTCGGCCGATTCGGCCGCACTCCCCGCACCTGAACGGCAAGATCGAGCCAGCCCAACAAACGGCCTCTAAGAGTTTCGGCCGACCGTGGATCTAATGGACACGACTCTCTTCAGCCAGCTCGACGACTGGCAGACCTTCTACAGTCGAGCCGCAAAGCGGATCGAAGCAGCGTTCGCACGGCCCACTTGGCGGCCGCACGCCGAATGACCGGATCTGCTAGCTGATCGCCAAGACCCCTCTCAGCGAGGAAGTCTGAGCTGCCTACGACTCTACCAACGAACGCGTCCGCACCCAGGACTACCACTGGGATGCCACCTTCGCGCGCATGCAACGACGAACACGGACCCTACAAGTCAGTGCCTCTCTAAGGACGTAATGTTGCCACCAAGCAGAGGCGAACCAGAAGTCCTCCTCTCGCTGAGGATGCCGGCGTCACCGCGGACCGATGACTGGATAGTCAGTCGCAGCTTGGTGGCGAGCATCACGGCCATGGTCGTCAGCCTGCTGACTATCTCGACCTGCTCAGCGAAGTGGCCAACGTCAGCCGCGTCGATCGTGTCCAGCAGATCGCTTGCCCGACGCAGCAGCACCAGCGTCCGGCAGTAATGTGCGAGAAGCTGGAGGTTGCCCTCTGCGAAGTAGTCGTCCGGGCGGGCGGCCACGATCCGCTCCCAGTGCTGCCGCGCTTCCTGATTGAGAGCTGCCGGTGCTGCGGGTTGCAAGCCGCCGACATGTAGATTGCCAGTTGCTATCGCAGCAGTTGAAGACTTGGACATGCACTCGCTCCTCTAATAGCTGGATTCACATGTGTAGCAGAATGACAGGCCCAATCCGGTCCATCGCAGCAGATCCATGGGAATTGGCTACCCCCTGGGTCCTTACGGCGAGAGGCTGCTTGATCCGCCTAGGCAGCGCGGACCAGTCGATTGGCCCTTCTCTGTGCAATCTCTTCCTTGGCAAGCCGCCTCCATTCATCCGGCGTGCCGTCGAATTGGAACTCGCCGATAGTTGACAAGACGCACTCAGATTCTTCACGGCTGTCGCTGAAGTATAGGATCTCACTGCGCTTCACCGTCCGACGCAGCACGATTGGCGATCCAAAATGTGGAAATCGCATCGCGAACCAGGCTGCCACCGAGCGTCTTGTCGTCCACGACCAGCCGCACAACGCTTCTTCCCAGGGAATCCCGCAGGTGCCCCGCCAGACCGTCACCTCATCCGGGAGCATCGACAGATCAAAGTTGGCTGCGCGGAACCACTTGATGAGTTCCGGGCGTGTACGCGCAGCCCGTTGAACTTCAGAATGACGGCGAAGCCAGGCGGATGAGAGGGCCGCCCGTAGACACTCTTCCGACAACCCCATCAAGTACACCCACTTCACGAAAAGCCCTACATGCCAGCCATCGTAGGCGAGCGTGAGTGATTTGACCGCCTCGACATCATTGTCTGCTGCCCGCTGGAGATCTTCATGTCCTGATCTAAAGAATGCACGACGATGTAGTTCCTGCCTGATTTCCTCGACCTTCTCCCGGCGTCGCCGGTCATTGAAGCGTAGCTTGGGCTGATTGATCATCTGCGGTTTCCCTAACGGCATGGTGATGTTGGTGGGTGGTCAAGTTGCGGCACATCATTGGTATCGTGTCTTGTGACCCGGTGACCCGCGTGACCCCAAATTCTGTTAATGATATACGCCAATACAACATGATCATTCTGTATATCACATGTGCTGTAGCTTTCGGGACCACGGGTCACGCGGGTCACACGGGTCACACGGGTCACGACGAGGTTCTCGCCGTGCTCTGTCAGTGCCTTGGTCGTGACCCGTCGCCGTGACCCGTTGCTCATGACGGGTCACCCTCAGGCCTGATGTACCCCCAGCCGGACCAGGTTCCGATCCGGACCCGGTCGCGGACCCAGCCAGCGCCGCGCAGGATGGCAGCGACCCGCTTTTGAGCGTGCTGGTCCTGGCGATCCCGGTCCATCTCCACCGCGTCCAGCAGGACGTCGGAGATGCGGACCTTGCTGCTGAACTGCCGGTTGGCCCATTCTAGGACGGCGTCCTGCCAGGGATCACCGACGCGCCGCGCTTCCTGCTCTTCCTTCGCGTCGATCTTCTCGTCGTTGCTCAGCCACCAAGGCTCGCCCGACCTGTACGCAAGGTCCGCCTCGGCCCAAAGCTGCGGCATGACCGTCTTCAGGCCATCGACGTCGATTCTGGTCACCTTGACCGGCCAGAACCGCCTGTTCCCCGTCTCGTCATGGAAGTAATGGTCCTGGTTCGTGCTGCCGACGAAGATGCATTGCCTGGGAAAATCCTGAGACCGGCGCCCGTAGGACGGCCTGTAATGATCGATCCGGCGGGTCATGAAGGCCTTCATCGGCTCCACGTCGGCCTTCTTCATGGCTGACAGTTCCGCCAGTTCGATTATCCACTTGCCACGAAGATCCTGGGCAGCGTCTTTCGTGCCGAGGTCCGAGACGGAATCGGTGAACCAGATCGGCTTGATCGCGATCGCTTCCGCGATCATGGACTTGCCGAGGTCCTGCGGTCCTTCGAGGATCAGGCAGTTGTCGACCTTGCAGCCGGGATTCCTGACCCTGGCGATGCCGGCGATGAGCGTCTTCCGGCCGACCGTACGAGCGTAGGGTGTGTCTGCGACACCGAGATAGTCGATCAGCCAAGTATCGAGTCGCTTGGTCTCATCCCACTTTTGAGCGTTCAGGTACTCACGGACGGGATGGAACGGGTTCTCGGCTGCGACCAACTGGACACCGGCGGCCACGGTCGTGACCTTGACCGGGACGTCCCTGGTCTGCAGCCAGTCCGCCAGCCGGAGGTCGTCGGCATCCGTCCAGTCCTCCCACTCTGTTCCAGCCTGCCAGGGCATGCCCTTAGAAACGGCAGAGTTCGACAACTCGTCCAGGCGGATCTTGCCGATGAATGCCCGGTCATTGCGAAGCACGACCGCTACGTTGGCCACGCAGTCTCTGGGATCGCCCCTGTCAGTGGCTTTCAGCCCCCACCACCACTTGGGCACGTCTGTCTTGGCCGATGCGGTTGAGCGGACCTTTTCTGCCATCTCCAGGAGCTTCACGACCCGCTTGTCGGCGTGGACGCCCTTCAGTCGATAGCTTTCTCCATGCGGATAGGCGCGGAGCACCGGCTTGAGGTCAACGTCGGTTAGCCGCCTGGCGAGATAGGACGCCAGCGCCGCGTCCTTTGCCCGAGGCGACTGGTTCTTGCTTCGGCCGATTTTGACGCCCCTGAACCAGGCATCGTGGAGCACGGCATCGATGCTCACCAGGTCCTGGAACGCCTGCGGCATGCTGGCGAGAAGAGCCTGCAGGTGGTCGGCGTCAGATGTGTCGGCACCGTCATCGACGAGGTTGTCGAGAGCATTAGCGGAGGCCATGGCGTGCCTCCTTCTTGAGAAGAGCGTTACGGCGGATTGTGTCGAAGTCGATATGAACCGATTCTGCTGCTTCCTTCGTAGCGGCGTTCAGGATCAGCTGTGGTGCAGGTTGCCACCCGTTCTGGCGCGCCAGGTAGTATAGTGTCCCGGCACCACGACTGTGCGGGCGGAAGCCCGACCAGGTTCGCTTCGTTGTATTGGCCGCATACTTGCTCGATCGCCTGGACCACGTGTCAAACAGGTCCCAGCCGTCCTCGCCGAGTGCGCCCTTGATGGCCATACCGATGGCGATCCAGTCGTCCCAGCAGAGATCCGCATTCGGAATCCAATCGAGCGAGTCAACGATTGCTTCAGGCGTTCCTCGGAGGTCGTGGCCGGAAGTCATCGCAGTTCGAGATCGACATGCGCTCAGGCGGCGCTGGCGCAGTCGCTCGGGGATCATCTCGAAGGCTTCCCGGAGAAACTTGTGGACCTGATGCTCTGTTAGGACCGGCAGGTCATCGTGATGCACCTCAAGGATCTCGTCGCCGAACGGGTAGAAGTAGGGCAGGCCGGTTCCGCTGTGCGTGTTGTAGATCACGGTCTGATTGCCGGCGCCGAGTCCCTCAAGGGGATGCAATTTGATCGGCCTAATCGGCTTAGGCGTCCTGTAGATTGCCGACCACTTCGTCGGTTGTCCGACCTTGGTCACTGTGGAGCCGAGCTGCTTCTCACAGTAATTTCTGATCGTCTCTGAAATGTCTGCGTCGTTGGCAACATCACAATCGATCACGAACTTATCGTTCAGGCACAGGCCGATGCCGCAGCCCGGCCAGCGCCTCCAGTGGTCAAGTTCCAGGTCGGTCGGAAGGCGCGCGCCATAGCGGCCCCAGTCCGGCATCGGGTGCCAGCTGCGGAAATAGTAGTCTCCCGGTGTTTTCGACCGCGGTATCACCGGAAGAATGTGGTGGCCCTGATCCACGAGCTTGGCACCGCGATCGCCTTCAGCCATGAAGTTGGTTTGGTTGTCGATGAGGCTGATGCTAGACTCGGCACCATTCTCGCCCGCCCGCTCGTCCTGCCAGGGACGACGGGCAACTTCTTCGCTGCTCATCGATCAGCCCGCCCGGACCGGCTGCAGCAGCTTGGTGGCCTTCCAGCGTTCGAAGTCGCTCTTCCGGACGCCCAGACGGCGGGTCGAGATTTGAACCACGGGCAATTCGCGCCGGGGCCCACGATGGAACGTGCTCTTGCTGCACCCAAGGTCGGCTATGAGGAAGTTGAAGGAAAGGACTGGATCGCGCTCAAGGGGCGCGAACACATTTGGAGACATCGATCTGCACCTTCTATAGGTGCCGTCCGGCGGCACCCAGCGTTTGGGGTGCTGCCTAATATTCACAAACTTTCAGGCGTCGCGAGACATTTAAATCGGCGAATTTTCTTCCTCGTCGCGCTCCGTCTCAAGGCGATTCTGGAACTCCTCAGCCACATATCCCGCCTTTGCGAACGCCTCACGCTCCCGTGCGGCCGCCTCCGCCACATGATCGATGAACGCGCGCCGCTCGCGATACTTCGCAGCCAGCCGCTTTGCCTTGTTTTCCCGGGTCCCACCGCCGGTAGCCTCCTCAACGACCTTCTCGGCCGCCTGGGCCGGACTCATGCCGCTCCGGACTGCTTCGTGCATCACGTCGTGAAGCAGCCGGAAGTCGCTTTCTCTGGGCCGGCCACGCTTACGGGGCTGGACACCCAGCCGGTCGATCAGGTTGAGGCCAGCGCCACGCAGTTGCTGTGCGGCCGCAAGGTAGCGGTCGTTGTCAGTCTGTTTCCACAGGCGGAAGAGCCTGAGCTTCTCGGCAGCTTCAGCCGCATCCGGACCATCTGTCATCGCATTCCTTGCATCTGCACAACGCTGTCGACGCGTTGGCTCATAACAATCCGCCCGACATGGTCGGCCCAGCGCTGAAGGGCGTCCTGTTTTTGCGCCTTGTACCTCGCGAAGTTGTAATGCTTGTGCACCCCTTCCTTCGCGGATCCAGTGTGGTTGAACACAGCGTCAACGATATGGGGGTCTTCGACTTCCTGCATATTTGTGTTGACCGTTCGCCGAAGGTCATGAAGGACCCACGCAGGAAGGGCGTCGTTTTCCAGGGGCCTCTCGCTAGGCTCCAGGGGCCTGCCAAGGCGCTGCTCTGCCCGGATGGCAGCGATCTGTCGATCCAGTGCTGCCTTGCTTCTGGAATAACCGCAGTAGCCGCCATTACCTCGACCGAACACATAATCCCGGCCTCCTCGCCGTTCGACTATGGCCAGAAGGTTCTGGACTTGTTCGCTCAGCGGGACGTCGTGCTTCTTGGCGTTTTTCGCCCGCTCACTTGGGATGGTCCAGGTCGTGCCATCAGCACTGATCTCGGACCATCGCATGCCTGCGACTTCGTCGCGCCGTTGGCCGGTCAGCAGGAGCAGGCGGACGATCTTGTAGTAGTCGCCACCACCTTCCGTGGCGTCCCAAATAGCCCTGATCTCGTCGTTGGAGAGAACCCTTTCGCGGGTTCTCTCGGGTGCGGGACGCGCCGTCCCGACAACGGGATTAGCATCTGCCAGCCCCTGCTCCATAGCCCAAGAGAATAGCTTGGAAGCCATCCCCCGCACGCGGTTCGCGGTGATGGGGCCAGAACTGCCGACCAGACGGTTTAAGAGGTCTGCGATGTGCCGACGATTGACGGTGTCTACGTCCATGTCGTGAAGACTGGAGATATGGACATTCATAGCACGGCGGGTCTCGATCAGCGTGCGGCGGCTATGATGGCGCTCAGCATATTGAGACAAGAAACGTAGGGCCAGCTCACCCACCGTCAACTTCTTGGGCGCATCTGCACGCGCCTTTCGTTCCTGCAGCGGGTCAGCGCCATCCCGGACTTGCGTCATGATCTTGCTTGCCTGGGTACGGGCATCCTTTAGACTGATGGCAGCCACCTCGCCGATGACCATCTTTCGACGCTTCTCACCATACCGCACCACCCACATGCGGCGGTCACCTTGGATGCGGACGTAAAGACCTCGAACCGCCGAGTCGGCAATTAAGGCATCGCTGGAGTCGGGTGGAGCGGCCAGCCGATCAACTTCACGCTGCGTCGAGAACGCCATGTCTGCTGACCCTATGCTTGATCTAGGGACCATTCAGGGACCAAATTGATGGTACCTAGTGGTCCCTCGAGGCATCTACAGGAACTGTCTAGCAGAGGGTCGCGAGAGCAGCACAATGAAAAGCAGTAGCTTAGGTACCCATAGAGTCTCATTAGGTGCCAATCGCATCTGCTTTGGGAGCAGAGGGTCGTCAGTTCAAATCTGACCACCCCGACCAATGAAGTCAAAGAGTTAGGTCGGCTTGGCTCGCCAGCCTTTTGCATATGGTGAGCAAAATCTGCGGCAAGAGAGGTGGTCAGTGCACCTCGTCGCGTTGTTCCCGTGTCGCGCCCACGAGCGAATTCGCTCCAGTGCCGATAGCTTTGCTCGTGCCAACAAGCGCCCACAGCTCGAACGTAACGACGGCCCGATGCCGCGCAGCAAGGCCATGAGAAAATACGCAGCGTGGACTCACCGAAAGAAATACGTACCAAGCGTCATTAGCGTCATTGCCTCATCGTCCTTACGCCTGCACGCAGGCAGGAATGCTACCATCACTACCTTCCGTAGAATGCAGCGCCACGTGCTGCCGGTATCACGATTGATCAGCTTGAGAGCTTGAGATGCGGCAGGCGCGCCCTGACGGCTCCCCTGGCAGCAGAAGATCGCCACGACAAGCCGGCGCTGCGTTTCGACCATGACGTGACGGGCCGGATCGCCTACCACCCATCCATCAGTGCCGCTTTCCAACTCAGCCAGAAACATAGTCCCAGCCATGACTGCCGATCGGATGTTAGCAGAAGCTGGGTTCTTCGCTGGCGGCGGTGAGACGGGTGCACTCGTACGCAGGCATGACTGGGCATGTACCGCGCTCGGGCCGATCGAGGATTGGTCGCAGAGCCTGAAGACCGTTGTAAGCATGCTCCTGCTATCCCCAGTGCCGATCGTGCTGCTGTGGGGCGAGGATGGCGTCATGCTGTACAACGACGCCTATTCGACCTTCGCTGGCGAACGGCATCCGCAGCTCCTGGGCTCGAAGGTACGCGAAGGCTGGCCCGAGGCCGCCGACTTCAACGACCATGTCATGAAGGTCGGGCTCGCTGGTGGCACGCTCAGCTATAAAGACCAGGAACTTACGCTTCACCGGCATGGCCGGCCCGAGCAGGTCTGGATGAACCTCGACTATTCGCCGGTCCTAAACGAGAACAATAGGCCAGCTGGTGTGATCGCCATCCTCGTGGAAACCACCGCACGCGTGCTGGCGGAACGGCGAGCGGCTTGTGAAATCGAGCGCCAGCGCCGCCTGTTCCAGCGAGCGCCGGGCTTCATTTGCGCAATGCGCGGTCCTGACCACGTGGTGGAGTTCGTCAACGACGCCTATCGACGCTTGGTTGGCGACAGGAGCCTTGTGGGCAAGCCTGTTCGCGAATGCTTTCCCGACCTGGAAGGCCAGCACTTCTTCGAGCTCCTTGATCGCGTTTTTGCGAGCGGCGAGCGCTTCGTTGCTCAAGCCTATCCTGCTCAGCTGCGCCGGGCTTCAGATGCACCGCAAGAGGACGTTCTTCTCGACTTCATCTACGAGCCGGTCACCGACGAAAGCGGACGCGTCGTTGGCATCTTCTGCGAAGGTTTTGACGTCACCGAGGCACACCGCGCCCAGGCGGCGTTGCGCGAACAGCAGGAGCTTCTGGAGCAGTTGATCGATACGTTGCCGGCGCTCGTCGCGTTCATTGATCGCGAAGGACGGTATCGTCTGCTCAACCGGACGTACGAGGACTGGTTTGGTCGCCCGCGCGGCGAGATCATCGGCAAGCACATGCGAGAAGTGCTGGGTGAAGAGGCCTTCGCGCTTCGAAAAGTTCAATTCGAGGCGGTTCTTCGCGGCGAGCGACAGACATTCGAAGCGTTCACGCCCAGGCCGGACGGGACCCGCCGCGACACAGAGCTGGAATACCTGCCCCGGCGGGCATCCGATGGCCGGGTCACAGGCTTCTTCGTCTTAGTCACCGACGTCACCGAGCGCCGCAGGATCGAACGAGCGCTGGTCGTGAGCGAGCGGCGGATGCACGCAGTGCTGGAAGCTGTGTCTGAAGCTTTCTATGCACTCGATGCAGAGTGGCGGTTCACGCTCTTCAATCGTGCGGCTGAAGAGTTCTTTGGCCTGACCCGCGCCGAGGTGCTCGGCCGCAAGCTCTGGGACGTCACGCCGCTCACCATGGGTTCCGAAATCGAGCGCTGCCTACGGCAGGTCATGGAGACCCGGACCCCCGCTCAGTATGAGGGCTATTCGGTGCGCCACCCTGACCGCTACGTCACGATGCGGATCGCCCCGAAGCGGGGTGGCGGCCTTGCCGCCTCGCTCACTGATACCACGGCCCGCAGGCGGGCAGAGGAAGCTCTGCAGCGCCTCAACGAGACGCTTGAGGCGCGAGTCGAGGAGCGAACTCGCGAGCGCAACCAAGTCTGGACGATGAGCCGTGACCTGCTGGCAGTGATGGGATTTGATGGTCGATTGAAGGCGATCAACCCGGCATGGGTCAACACGCTTGGCTTTGACGAGGCAACGCTGCTGGCCAGGGATCTTTGCCAGCAAGTTCATCCAGATGACCATGTGGCGGTCGAGGCGGCAGTGGAGCGACTGCGGCAAGGCGAGACGATCACGCGCCTGGAAGACCGGCTGCGTCATGCCGACGGCTCGTGGCGTTGGATCGCCTGGGCCCTGGTTCCCGGAGATGACGTGTTCTACGGCGTAGGCCGCGATATCACAGCCGAGAAGGAAGCGGCCGCAGCACTGGAGCAGGCACAGGCGGCTCTACGTCAGTCGCAGAAGATGGAGGTGGTGGGCCAGCTGACCGGCGGCATCGCCCATGACTTCAACAACCTTCTCGGCGCGATCGTGGGGGGCTTCGACCTGATCCAACGCAAGCCGGATGATCCCGCCAAGGTGCGTCGGTGGGCTGAACATGGGCTGGAAGCGGCCGAGCGTGGTGCCAAGCTCACCGGGCAGTTGCTTGCATTCTCGCGCACCCAGCGGATTGAGCTGAAGCCCGTGATCGTTTCCAACCTGGTCGAGGGCATGGGCGAGATGCTCGCCCGGACACTGGGTCCCATGATCCAGATCTCACTCAACTCGGACATTGGCAACGTGGCAGTGCGCTCGGACCCGACCCAGCTCGAGATGGCGATCTTGAACCTAGCTGTTTAGTCCCGGATTGTGATGGTGTAAGCTATGACCATCTGCGAAGGGACGAGCTATGGCCCAGGTTCTTCATGGCTGCGCCAAGACCACGCACGCCGTCCGAGCAGAACTACAGCGATCGAAAGCCTCGGTCGC